>JABLTI010000045.1 GCA_013166835.1 Promethearchaeati archaeon
GCATGAGCAGCAGCTAAACGAGCAACGGGAACACGGAGAGGAGAACAACTAACATAGTCCAAACCAATGCGATAACAGAAATCAATGGATTTTGGATCGCCGCCTTGTTCACCGCAAATACCAATTTCAATGGCTGGATTACCAGCTCTACCGCCTTGAACAGTCATTACCATGAGCTGACCAATGCCATTCTGTTCAATAGAGACAAAAGGATCTTCCTCGAGAATACCAAGGTCAATATACAAACCAATGAATTTACCAGCATCATCACGGGAGAAGCCCATCGCCATTTGATGGAGATCATTTGTTCCAAAACTAAAGTAGTCGCAACCTGCTTCAGCTATTTGTTTAGCAACAAAGCATGCTCTTGGAACCTCGATCATAGTTCCTATTTTGAATTTATCTAGTTTAACACCAGATTCTTTCTCAACTTCGTCTTTCACTCTCAAGATAATATCCTTAGCTAATTCGAATTCTTTAACGAACCCAACTACTGGTACCATAATTTCAGGGTAAACAACTTTCCCTTCTTTTTGGACATTAGATGCCGCTTCAAGAATAGCTCTGGATTGCATTTCAATTAACTCAGGAATTCCCAAACAAAGTCTAACACCTCTGAAACCCATCATTGGATTTGATTCTTTAGTAGCACGGACTTCTCTAAGGAGTTTTGCTTCTTCAGAATCTACAGGTAGTTTTTCTTCCCAGATTTTCTCTAGTAATTCAATTTCATCTGGTAAGAACTCATGTAGTGGTGGATCGATTAACCTAATAATAACAGGTAAACCTTTTGCTTCTCGGAAAATACCTTCAAAGTCTCCTCTTTGGAATGGTAGAAGATCAAAAGCATGTTTTCTTCGCTCTTCTGGTTTATCTCTTGCCAAAATCATCTTTTGAACGATAGGCAATCTATCTTTTTCCATGAACTGTTCTTACATGGAAACCTTTTCCTTCCTTCACTGCAATTTCATCAGCCCATTTTAGGATAGTTTGCATTTGATCTGATAAGTCTGTTTGTTTTAAAGGAAGCTTTCCTTTGTAAGCTACAGCTTCGAAACCATCAAGGGTCATCCATTCGCCCTCTTTAACTTCAATGTCGTTTGTTCCTATGAGACTTAAACCAAAAATATGCATATCTGAAACATCGCTTGCTCCAGCAATGCAAGTTGTTCCGATTTGTCTGGAAACAACTGCTGCGTGAGATGTCATTCCACCTCGTGCAGTAATGATACCTTCACTTGCTGCCATACCATGGAAATCTTCTGGTGTTGTTTCTTCGCTAACAAGAATAACTTTATTTCCTTCATCAGCTGCTGCCTTAGCTTTATCAGCGCTAAACATAGCAATTCCTGCTGCAGCACCTGGACTTGCGGGTAATCCTTTTGCAAAGGATACTGCTTTAACCTCTTTGCCATCAATCACTACTGTTTTTTGCTTTGGATTTTTCCAATCAATTTGTGGAAAAAGAGTGTTTTCAACATCTCTTGGAGTGACTCGACTAACTGCAGTTCTCTTGTCAATCATACCTTCTTTGACTAAATCATAAGCAATCTTTGCTGCTGCAACTCCGGTTCTTTTTCCAGTTCTAGTTTGTAACATGAAGAATTTGCCTTGTTGAATTGTAAATTCAACGTCTTGCACATCTTTATAGTGCTTTTCTAGTTTTTCGCATAACGCATCAAACTGCTTGTACAATTCAGGCATATCTTTCTTAAGTTGAGCAATTGGAGTGGGAGTTCTAATACCAGCTACGACATCTTCACCCTGAGCTTGTATGAGGTATTCTCCAAATCGTTCTTTCTTACCATCTGAAGGATTTCTTGTAAAAGCAACACCGGTAGCACTTGTTTGCCCAAGATTACCGTAAACCATTACTTGGACATTAACTGCAGTACCATAATCATGTGGGATGCCTTCATGATTTCTATAATTAATTGCTCGTTCATTATTCCATGAAGAAAAGACCGCGTGTATTGAATCTTCTAATTGTACCATAGGATCTTGTGGGAATTCTTCACCCAACAATTCTTTGTATAATTTCTTGTATTTTAAAACTAATTCTTTCAAATCAGCTGTTGAGAGATCAATATCATCTTTTACTCCTCTCTCTTCCTTCATTTTATCAAGAAGTTCATCGAATTTCTTTCTTTCTTGATATTTTACTACATCACTGAACATCATTATGAATCTTCTATAAGAATCATAAGCAAATCTTTCATCTTCAGCAATTTTAGCTAAACCAATAACAGCCATATCATTTAAGCCAAGGTTCAAGACAGTATCCATCATACCTGGCATACTGACTCTTGCACCACTACGAACACTAACAAGTAGTGGGTCTGTGTGATCACCTAATTTCTTTCCCATTTTTGCTTCTAGATCTTCTAAAGCTTTCTTCACTTGATCCATAGTACCTTTGGGGAAAGTATTGTTATTTGCTAGATAATCAATACAATTTTCTGTAGTAATTGTAAATCCTGGAGGAACTGGAACACCCAATGTAGTCATTTCTGCTAAATTGGCTCCTTTCCCGCCAAGAAGATTTTTCATTTCTGTTTTTCCTTCATCGAAAGAATAAACATATTTCTTAGCCATTTCTGTATTTTCTCCTAATTGTAAACAATAATACATATGATTTTTTTTAATTGCAATTCGTTTTCACTAAACAATACTACAATCACTTACTCAGCAAACATAATCGGAATAAAAGAATTACTATTTTTATGTTAATGATTACCTGTACTTTAATTTCATATTATATTTATTCCAGATTTTTCATATCTTCTCTTTTTGTTAAATTTATTCGGAAATTTTTTAAGAATCGAAAAGTAAATTGCAGTAGGTGTATCAAAATGCCATACAAAAGAATAGTAGTTGAGGTAATTTCTCAAGAAGGAAATTGTGCCGCCGGTCTCAAAGTTGGAGACAAAATTATTTTCGAAAATGGGGAAGTGAAAGGAAAGTTTTGCATTTCAGCGATGTATTCTGTTTTACCAAAAATTTATGCAATGAAATATGAAGCTAATTTTCCTTGGCTGAAAGATAAAAATAAAGCAACTCATGCATGCCCAGATGCAGAGAATCCACTTGTTCTACTAGTTACTCGAGAAGAATACTACGAGTAATTTCTTTCTTTTTTCTTATTTTTACCGTCAGAAATCTTAAAATTAACATTTAAATACTCCCTAGTTATAGGAAATAAAACTCTTAACAGGAGATAATAAAAGATGGTTTTGAATTTTCCAAGTAAAGCATGGCTTATTGCTTACAAAGATGCTTTGAACAGTGATATAGGGAAAGCATGGCAAGAGGCAGCAAAAGATTGGGAAGGCGATTTTTTGTTTGTTATTGAACCAGATGGTGGTTTGAAAGAGAAAGTTATACTCTATATCGATCTACATCATGGTGTATGTAGAAATGTGGAGTATTATACAGAAGATGAGGAATTACCAAAAACAGCCTTTCAATATGTTGGAATCTATTCCAATTGGTTGAAGTTACTAAAAGGCGAAATTGATCCCATCAAGGGGATAATTATGCGTAAATTCAAGCTTGTTGGGAATAAGGCTAAAGTTCTTCGTGCTGTAAAAGCTGCTCAAGAATTAATTGCCACTGCTGAAAAGATTGAAACAGTCTTTATTTAATCAGAGTAATTTGTTATTCTCTTAGTCTTGTATAGGTGATTTAATGTCTGGTTTCAGAGGAAAAATACTGCGAATTGATCTAACAAATAAAGAAGTCAAAGAAGAAAAGCTAGATCTAAAGGCAGCCCAAGAATTCTTGGGGGGTAGTGGATTAGCTGCTCATTATTATTGGCATTATATCAAGGATTTTGAAGAAATACCTGAACCTTTGTCATCCGACAATCCCTTGATTTTCATGACTGGTGTTTTAACAGGTCTTCCATCATATTGTACAGCCAGAGCTAATTTTTGTTCAAGATCACCATTAACAACTTTCTTTGGAGAAGCTAATATTGGGGGTAAAATTGGTCCTAGGTTGAAATTTGCTGGATATGATGGAATAATCATTGAAGGGAAATCCGAAAAACCGGTTTATATTTCGATTAATGACTCTAATGTTGAGATAAGATATGCTGAAGGATTTTGGGGTAAAGGAACATATGATACTTTAGATGGGATTCGGGAGGAACTTGGGAACAAAAGAGCAGAGGTAGTTTGTATCGGTCCTGGCGGAGAAAATCTTGTAAAATATTCATGCATAATGACACATGGGGGGCGAGCTGCTGGAAGAACGGGTATGGGCGCAGTCATGGGTTCAAAGAAACTGAAAGCAATTGCTATTTATGGTACAAATAAAGAATTTGATTTGCCTGACGAATTTTTGTTATTAACAAGGGATGCGTATAATTCTGTGAAAGAGGATTATACTGTTGAGATTTTTAGTGAGTTTGGAACATCGGGATATCTTGATGTGGCATTGGAGCATTATGGTGATATACCAATTAGGAATTGGTCAAAAGGTACACTTGAAAACGGAACTAATCTTTCAGGAATAACCATGGCTGAAACTATCGTAACCGGGAAATCAACTTGTTATAGATGTCCAATTGCTTGCGGTAGGGAGATAGAAGTAAAAAAAGGGAAATATAAAACAAAGAAAACAGATGGTCCTGAGTTTGAAACTATAGCGAGTATGGGTACCAATTTAGGAATAACTGATCTGGAAGCAGTAGTTTTTGCTAATATCAAAGCAAATGATATTGGAATTGATACAATAAGTACCGGGGGAACAATTGGAGTATTTTTTGATTTAGTAGAGAAAGGCTTGATCTCTAAAAGTGATCTTCCGAAAAACATTCAATGTAAATTCGGTGTTGCTGAATCTCTCATAAAATTGCTTGAATTAATTGGAAATCGAGAAGGAATAGGAGATGTTTTAGCTGAAGGAAGTAAAACTTTAGCTGAAAAATTTAGTCGTCTTGATTTAGCTCCACAAGTAGCTGGATTAGAAGCACCTACTCATGACCCACGTGCATTTAGTGGTTTAGCAGTGATGTATATCACTAGTCCTCGTGGTGCTTGTCATCTAAACGGTGATGCATACTTGGTGCAGCAAGGCATGATTTTCCCTGATATCGGAATAGATAACTTGCCAAATGATCGCTTTGAAAATGAAGGAATAATTCAACCATTAGTTTATCTCCAAAGCTATAGACAAGTCTACAACGCAGCCGGAATTTGTCAATTCTTTAATCCAAGTGGTTCTAAATTAGCAGGATTAATTTCAATTGCCAATGGAAAAAATGTCTCACCTAAAGATCTATTACGAATTGGTGATCGTATATTTGGATTAAAACGGATTCTTAACACGAAACTTGGGTGGAGTCCAAGTTTAGAATTCTTACCTAAAGTAATGCTGCAAAAACTCGATGGTCCTACAAATGGAAAAATTCCTGATGTTGAATTGCAATTAGATTTGTGGTACAAATATAGAAAATATAATCGGAAAACAGGAATACCATCAAAATCAGAATTGAAACGTTTGAGTCTCGAAATCTATCTTTAGTTTTTCAAAGACACTTGAGGTTTAAGAAAATAGAAAGAAAAAGAAAAAAAGGGGGGGATTCCTTAACAATCTCTAAAAAAGAGATTATGATTTTTTAGAGGGATTTTGTTTGAGATCATTAAGGATGTTCTTAAATTACAGATCATTTATTGTTGGCCATACAGAGTATAGAGTGCCAATTTGAGCTGTTATTGCATCATTGAAGAGCAATACTTGACCTGCGAAATGAGAATTGGTTTCTGCTGAGATTTTAACCATGATTAAGTTAAGACCAGATTCAAATGTAACACCATCAGTTGTGTACCATTTGTTTTTCTTTGGACAACCATCCAAAAGGAATTCACCATTTAACCAAACTTTCATTTCAGATGCACCATTTGCACCAACATTAACTGTGACTGCTGAGCCAGGGTTGTAGATATATGACCACATATATACAATTCCTCTTTTTCCCCAGTTCAAATCATCTTTCTTGTCCCAATTACCATATTTGTCAATGGCAACTAAGCCTGGATGATCACCAGCGTCTTCATAAGGAACAACAACTTGACCACTTTGGGTACCAATTTTACCTTCAGTGAATTCTCTTTGATCTAATAAGTATGGGAAGAAATCTAATTCATCACCATTTCCACATAAGTTGATGTAGTCTACATTTATATCTGGATTTTTGTTATTGTCTTCAAATTCTCCTAAGAGGAACCAGAATGTTGGTGAGAACCCTACTTCAGCTGGGAAATTTCCTCCAGCATAAGCATCATCATCAGCTGTTCTGCTGACTATGAAATCATAACCAGTAAAACCTTCAACACCTAAATCTCCACCGATTCCTGGGATAATTTCCTCTGGAATTTCAGTAATTGTAGCGACTAATCCATGAGAAGTATAAACACTATCCTCGAAATTAATTTCAATATAGAAGGTTAAGAAGGGTTGAATTTGTTGAGCAATACCAAGAGAATAAATAGTAATTTCATCAACAGAACTAATACTTAATTGATCAGCGAAAGTAAACCAAGCATAATCAGAACCATTTTGAACAACAATAATACTTTCAAAATCAGCATCATTTTTTCCATCATTCAATAATGGCATAGTAATAGTATCAATCAAACCATCGTTATCATAATCTTGAGCAGTAATAACTCCTGCTTCATCCACTCGTGAGTCAAAAGCTATATCCATAGAGCCATACAAAATTCCTACTGTAGTTAATGCAATTCCAATTAAGAATACTGTGGCAATAGCTGAGCTCACTGCTTTTTTGCTTTTAAATAATTTTTTAATGTTCATTTTTAAAATCGACCTCTAAAATTCATAATCTAATCGAATTTCACTATTTTAACATAGCATTTTATTATTAAAAGCGTTCTAGATAATTAGAGCAGCTGTTGTAGCTTAAAATTCAATATATCTAGGAAATTCGTCTGCCTATTTTTGTCGGAAAATGGTCTAAAATTACCGTTTTCCTTAAAAAAAGCATTTAATCAATAGATTTTTCTTCTGGAAAGTACAAACTCACGCGAGGAATAGCTATGAAATATGATTTTAATACAACAGAAACCTGTGCAAAGAACTTAGATGAGCAAGATTCACTAGCGGAATATCGATCAAAATTCTTTATACCAAAAAATAAAATCTATGTGGATGGCAATTCATTAGGTTTGATGCCAAAACTTTCTGAAAAATCTCTCTTAAGAATTATAGATGAATGGAAAACTAATGCCATTGATGGATGGCTCGACGCTGAAAAGCCTTGGTTCTTTTTCAGTGAAGATCTTGGTGCTCAAATAGCTCCAATTGTAGGGGCAAAACCAGAGGAAGTTGTAGCTACTGGTACAACTACTGTCAACTTACATGCATTAGTAAGCTCTTTCTATAAACCAAAGGAAGGACGATCTAAGCTTTTAGCAGATGAGTTGAATTTTCCCACAGATATTTATGCTCTAAAAAGTCAAGTGGCTCTTAAGGGATATAATCCTGAGTCTGAGTTAATTCTTACTCCAAGTAAAGATGGTCGTGTTCTTGATGAAAAAGACATAGTTGATTTAATGACTGAAGATGTCGCACTAATTGTTTTACCTTCAGTTTTGTATAGAAGTAGTCAACTCTTAGATATTCCTCACCTTACAAAAGAAGCACATAAACGTGGTATCCTTATTGGTTTTGACTGCAGTCATTCTGTAGGATTGGTTCCACATAAATTCAACGAATGGGATGTAGATTTCGCTTTTTGGTGTAGTTATAAATATCTAAATGGTGGTCCTGGAGCACCCGCTTTTCTGTATGTGAATAAAAAACATTTCAATGAATACCCTGGCTTAGCCGGTTGGTTTGGAAACAATAAAGAAACACAATTCAATATGTCTTTGGATTTTGAACCTGCTATGAGTGCTGGGCGATGGCAAATATCTTCCCCTGGGATAATTGGTGCTGCAGCAATTGAGGGTGCATTAGCAGTGACTTTAGATGCCGGTATTGAAAATATTCGAGAGAAATCACTGAAATTAACTTCTTATTTAATTTATCTCGTTGACGAACTACTTGCAAAAGAACCCTACAATATTAGTATAGGTACACCGAGAGAACCAAATAGAAGAGGTGGTCACATTGCACTTGAAAGAGATGAATTTGCTTACGAGATATCTGAAGCATTAAAAACTCACAATGTTGTTCCTGATTTCCGACCAAAGAATATAATACGAATTGCCCCAGTTGCACTCTACAATAACTATCATGACGTTTGGACTGTTGTTCAAATTCTGAAGAAAATAATAGATCAGAAAGAATATGAGCAATTCATCAAATGAAATAGCTTTATTTCATAAACACCAAAAGTTTAAATTTCCAATAAAAACTCTTCCAACAAATAGAACCCATTTGAAGGAAGATGATTTTTAATGACAAAACCAGAAATAGCTTGGGATTTATCCGTAGTTTTTCCAAGTGTGACTGATCCATCTATTGAAACAACAATCACATTTATTCAGAAAGCTGCAGATGATTTAGTTACAAAATACCAAGGGAAAATTATCAATTTCTCAAGTAAAGAACTTCTAGGCTTACTACAAGCTTACGAAAAATACCTTGTTGAAACAAGAAACCTAGGGATGTTTGCACGACTGACTTTTTCTGCAAACATGACAATTCCAGAATCACAAAAACTCAATGACAGAGTAAGTAAATTACAAGCGAATTTGAGTAAGAAATTAGCATTCTTAAATTTAGAAATTGGAAAATTAGTTCATAGTAAATCAGAATTAATAACTGATGCTAATTTAACGAATTATAAGCACTATCTTGAAAGATTGAAAAGAGCTGTGCCACACCAACTTTCTGAAGTTGAAGAACAACTCATCATCGAAAAAGATCAATATGGTCTTAGAGGTTGGTCACAATTACAAAGCAAATGGTTAAACACCAGAATGTTTGAAGTAGAAGTTGAAGGTGAGAAGAAGAAATTATCTTATGGTGAAGCAAATTCACTTCTCCCTCATCCAGATAGAGCGACAAGGAAATCAGCTAATCAAGCAATTTACGAACTTCTAAAAGAAGATGGTGAACTGTTTACATCAGCTCTAAGAAACATCACTAATGACTGGATTAATGTTACAAAAAGACGAAAATATGAATCAGAAATGCATGCTAGTTTGATAGCTAATGACATTGATCAAAAAACAATTGATAGCTTGTTAAAGACTATCGATGAAAGTTCTCATATCTATAGACGATATTTGAAATTGAAAGCTAAGCTTCTTGATATGACCAAATTAGCTAATTATGACATTGTTGCACCGTTACCTGATGCACCAGATATAACCTACAACTATGAAAAAGCAAAAGAGCTATGCATTGCTGCTTATAGTAAATTTGATGAAGAATATGCTTTTGGTACAAAAGATATGTTCGAGAGAAATCGAGTTGATGCATCTGCGAGATTCGGAAAAAGAAGTGGTGCTTTTTGTGCTAGTTGGTTCAAAGGACAATCAGCTTTCATCCTACAAAGTTACAATGATTCATTATCTGGAATCTATACTTTAGCTCATGAACTAGGTCATGCTACTCACGATTACTACTTTACTCGAGAACAAACAATACTAAACACAAGTATACCTATGATTGTTGCAGAAACTGCTTCAATATTTGGAGAACTACTTGTAACAGATCTTTTACTAAGTCAAGCTCAAAGTGATAATGAAAAGATAGCTATTATATCTCGAGTTCTTGATGGAGCTGGTATGGCTGCTTTTCAAGTAACAGCTCGTGCTTGGTTTGAACAAGATATGTATGATGCGATCAAACGCGGTGAGTTTCTAGACTATAAAACAATAAGTGAGTTCTGGACCAAAAACAGGGATAGAATCTATGCCGATGAAATTGAGTGGCTCGATGTTATGGATGCAGAATGGACCATGAAAGGTCATTATTATATAGCGAATTTCAGATTCTATAACTATCCATACGTTTACGGTCAATTGTTTGTTTATGCATTGTACCAGAAATATCTTGAAGATGAGAAGGATTTTATACCAAAATTCAAGAAAGTTCTAGCGGCAGGCTGCAGCATTTCTCCAAAAGAAATCGGTGATGCTTTTGGTTTAGATATCTCTGATCCTGAATTCTGGAAACTTGGTATAAAGCGTTTCAAGTATTTCGTAGACGAGTTAGAGAAACTTGTAAAGTAAATCTGTTTATTTTTTGGTCATTTTTTGACCATATCTTTTCCTTTTTCTTTTAAGAAAAAAGAATATTGAATTGACTCAAATTTTTCATTTCGCAAATACTAGTTCTCTTTCATTAATTATAAAAACTAAATCTAATACATATCCGACAAAGAATAAACCACCTGTAAATAGGTATACTAAACCAGATATTGTATATCCTCTCATAAATCGGTGAACACCAAGATAACCCAGAAATAAAGATAACAAAATATCAATTAATTTTTGATCTTCTATGTCTTCTGTCAAAATTAAAACCTCATATAAATAAAATATCTTTTTTGGGTTAATAAACTAAAATAATTTTATTTAATGATAACACAGAAAACACTAGATTTGTCTATTTCAGTTATTTTTCCTTTTAATTTCATTTTTTCAAGTAAATTCTTAAAATCTTTTTTTGTGAAAGTTGTAGCAACAAATCCATCTTTACAAACTATTTTTCCATTACCTGTTTTTTCGTAATCAATTTCCCCCAATAATTCTTCCTCAGATTGTTGAATGAACCACTTCAGTCTTTCATCCCAAAAATTATCTGAATAACTTGAAAGAACTAATTTACCTTGTGGTTTTGTTACTCTCAAACTCTCTCTTAATAATAATTCAGGTTCTACTTTAAACGCTGAAATACCATTTTGAATTGCAATAACAACATCAAATGATTCATTTTTAAAACTCATAGAATTTGCGTTCATTTGTTGAAGCTCAACGTTTCTTATATTCAATAAAAATTCCTTAGCTAATTCCAAGCTTTCAGAAGAGGTATCTATACCAACAACTTTTGCAGCCATTTTTGCTAACTCTTTTAGAACTCGTCCATAACCGCACCCCAATTCTAAGACTTTATCTGAGCAACGGATTTGTTCAATTACAAAATTAATCTCTGCTTTCAAATATTGTTTTATTCTAGATGAAGCAAGATCATAGCACCGTTTCAATTTGTTTGCTGAAAGCTTATCGGAGTAATATTCTTTCATAGCTAATTCATGTTAATATAATAGTTAAGATATATTAAAAATTCTTGATAATCAAGAATATAGTTTACTTCTTTCAATCTTTAATCAGCAATTAAACAAGATAGCTGAGTAATTCATCTTAAAGATACAAAATACTAAATAGTGTGAAAAATGAATTAGAAAATCACGCTAAATTGAGAGATGATAATAAATGAATTTTATTGTTTTTTGGGAATATGATCCAGATGAACTGGAGAAAGTTGTAAAAAGGCTGAAAGAGTTTGAGAAAGAAATTAAAAAGAATCCAAGCAAATACCCAAAAATGACCTTTGGTCCGTTTCTTTTTGGTGGGGAGTCAAAAGGTATTACAGTCTGCAATATTGAAGATGATGAACAACCTGTTAATTTTCATCTTTATTTCCAAGCAGAACTGAAAATGAGTTTTGTACCAATCGTTGAAGTTGATACAGCATTAGAATTAATATCACAAAAATAGTATATCGTTGAATATCTGATTTTTTCATTCAATTTGGTTAGTGGTTTTTGGTTCACCTATGAAAAGAAAGCCTAATGAAGAGAGAAATCTCCCTGCTGCTATAACTAATAGTAAAACAAAAATTGTGCGCCATTCACTTATGATTGTAATATGATCCGCTATTAATCCCATAATTAGTGAACCTAGAAAGGTCGATAAGCCAATGAATAGATTATGAATTCCTGTATAGGTTCCTTTCTCTTCTTCGGGTGCACTATCAAGAATATAGCTATTTTGTCCCACCCAATATAATGCATTACATAGTCCACTTGTTGCACCCGCAATAGCTAAATGCCACCAATAAGGAAGCCAATAGATTGTTATAGCTAAATTTATTGGAACATAGAACATTCCTACCCTCCCAATAAAAAGAAGAGTTGTTTTCTTAACCTTATTAATTAAAGGATTAATTGCTAGAAGAATAATCACTTGAAACAAACAGAAGAATCCCCAAATCCAAGTATTTTCCTTATTTGTAGCAAATGTACCTCTAACAATTGGAAAGATTGGCCATCCAAGAGACATAAAGAAAGCAACTACACTATTGGCAATCACAAATCTTCTGAAAGTTTTATTATCTCTTATTGGCTTTAACGAAAAAATTCGTTGTTCAGTAATTTTCTTCACTTTTGGTTCATAGAGAAATAAACTAACAATAGCACATACTACGAAAAGAGCTGAAGTTACTTCAAATATAATCAGAAATTGTCTTGGATTTGTCTCTCCAAGATCTCCTATAAAACCAATTATCAGTAAATATACAAGTGTCGCTCCCCCACCAATTATTGTAATTAGACTAATTAATCCAGCTCTATTTTTCTTTGTAGTTAAATCTCCTTGTAATGCTGTAAAGGAAGGAAAGAAACTAGCAAACCCAATAGAAAAACCAACCACAGCACCTACCAAAACCCATTCATTTTGGATTAAAGGAAATATTGCAAGAGTTATACCACACCCAAGAAGACCAATAAACATCATAATTCTGCGACCAATATTATCAGAAATGCGACCAAATGTAGATTGAAATGCTTGTTGAATGAGATTTCTTAGAGAAGTAATTAATGAGAGAGCTGTTGTGGATGCTTCGAGAAAAACAGCATACAAGCCTAAGAAAGTTCTTGCTACAAAAATTGCTGCATTTGATATAGCTGCTAGAGAAAATAATTTCAATTTATAATCATTGGTTTGTCTTTTATCTTCTATAATTTCTTGAGTGTCTATCTCTGCTGTTTCTTCCTTCATTTCATTCACGGATTTTAACATCAATCCAATGGTAGAGAACTATTTAAACTTCACTTTATAGATGATTACCACAAAGACTGAATGAATTGTATAAATCAATAATCTAATTTTCTAAGAGCATTTCGAGCAGGAATAAGAATTTCGAAAAGTGTTTTCATTCCTTTTATTGTAATTCTATATCGTTTGACAACCATTTCTTGTTCTTCTAGTTGCTTCTTGTTTTCCTCAATAACTTGAATAAAGTCCCTATCTTCCATGTCAGATAGAATTTCTGTGAGTTTATGGTAATCACTAACCGCAGAACTCCGTATTGCATAAAATGAGAGTCCTAGTTTTTGATCATCGGATGATCCATCCTCACATTGAGCTAGTTTGGAGAGAATGGCTATCCACTTATCTAAATCGTCGCTTCTACGCTTCAATCTATTTATCAACTCACACAATTTTAAGACTGATTTTTACATGGTAAGATTTCTTCATTATCTGTCTACTTTTGATCTTCTTTCATCAACCGATCAAAATTATCAAGGACTTTTTCCATTGCTCTTTCATAACTTAATGAAATAACTCGCAAACGCATGTACTTTTGAAGAGAAGTGAAAACAATGTAACTAATCATGTAACCTAATACTAAGTAAAGTGTAATACTGATAACCATAGAGGGAATATTTGTCAAGTAGTATTCAATGAATAAATCACTTGAAGACCGATATTTACTAAGAATCCATACAAATCTCAAGAAACTAAATAATCCAGAGATTAATACTACAACAATCAAGTAAACAAACAAATCTCTCAAAACTTTCATGGAACTTGAAATCTCAGTTTGAAATGTTCGGAAATTTAAACTGCTATCTTGATCAAGTATCTGCTCTTCTTCTAATTGCAACCTGATTTTCTCTGTTCTTGTTATATACCAAATAATTAACACGTATGCAATTAGTCCTAAGCATATCGTTAATGAGCTAGATAGAATGACTTTTTGTGCAAGCTCTAAATTCGGTGTATAAATAGTAATTACGTTTGAAATGTATTTTTCTTGGATTCCTGAATATAGGAAATCAACTGCTAGAATGACTCCTGCAAGTATTATGGATCCTAATGTTAATGCAATAATGAAAAATATCTTATCTTTCTTTTCGGGTTTCATGGCAATAGCTATGAATACTTCTTGTATACAACTTTTTTGGTATTAAAACTTCCTTAAATATCCCATTCCTGTTTTTTTATGTTGAAAATGGGTTCCAAACTGCTCCCTTGTCAGTGAGGTCGCGAATTCTATTCCTTCAGCATTCTTCTTCTCTAATTGTACCGCTGAAAGTTGCGATATCCATAACCTAACCCACCACCCATTCGAACGTAACCTTTCTTAAATATGATTTCACCACAAATCGAACATGCGAAAACGTTTTGGTAATGCTTGTGTTCCCGATGCTTTAATGCTACTAATTGACAACAATTAGGGCAAAACCGCATGGTCTTCATTTCTTCTTTCGCTTCTCGTCGCCAATCAATTAATTCATCAAACACGCTTTCACGTAACAACCAGTTCACCTGACCTATATCAATCGAATTTTGTTAATAGCGGTGGTCAACCGGTTTAATCGATTTTTTCTAGTCTGATAGACTCATCCGAAAATTTCAAACATCCTAGAAGGGTTTCTTCTCACTTTTACCCGAAAGTATTTTTGTCGGAAAAAAGACATAGAAATTTCTATGTAAAAGCACAATTAGGATTGGAAAAGGAGTAGTAGCTGATAAATGTATAATTCCAAATGGATCGATAAAGAAAATAAACAAAGGATTAAAAATCCCGAAAACAAATGTTACCTATGGCTGAGTTGAATTCTTTACTCAATATAAAGATTTTCGGATGGATTATCTTCGTTTTTAATGTGACAGTAGGGATAACAAATTTTCTTTATTTAATTATACAATCATCTGCATCTTTCGGAATTGTGGTTGGAATTTTCATCATTGGTAATCTTTCATTCACAATGCTCTATTCGCTCATTCTAAGCCACCATTTAAGAACAACTATGAAACGAGGACGTCGATTAAATCTCTTATGTTATGGTTATTTTGGAGGAGTAATTTTGGCCATGTTGTTTACTTTTTTGGCTGTTTTCATTGGCTTTAATGATACAGTTTCAGTTAATCTTGGATTGGGAGTGTTATTGTATGGGGCAAATTTTGGAATTGTGATCTATGGAGCCGTTTTAGGACTTATCCCTGCACTCTCGAAAAACCATATTGTTTTATCGACTTCTTCCATTCCAGAAGATTTAGTTTGGGAAAGAAGCATAAAAACCCAGAAACGAATGCGTTGGTTGAAAGGCGTAATAATTATCATTTGTATTCTTGAGATTGTCATCGGGGGGTTAGTGTGTTATTCATTGTTCTTCGGCCTCCAAGGAAGATTAAGACTCTTTATGATTAGAGTATTTGCAGGACAAACAGCACTATTAATTGGAATTGCCACCCTCAGTTTCACGTTCATCCTTCTCAAAATAACTCGTACCATTTCTGGAAAACTAAAACGAATTCCGATGAGCTTCTTTGTCATCTTAGGGATTGTTCTCACAGGATTATGCTTCGTTCCGCTTGGATTAACCCCACAATTTGTGCAAGATGCAGATGAAGCATTTTCGGCCAGTTTCAATCCTGTCTTTTCTGGGGATTGGAAAGCAGTTATTGATAATTCGGGTTATGTCGATGCATTTCTCCAGACACCCTTCTCAGTTGGAGGATATTTTCTCGGATCCCCCACTTATGATTGTATTGTGAGAAAAGATGTGTTATACTTAGACGGATCTTTGAGTAATTTTACGGTGGATGCGAATGTAAAGTTATATTTTGACGCTTACATTCCCCCCAACGATTCTGATTCCCTACCAGGAAATCGTTCAACTTTGATTAGATTACACGGGGGTGGTTTGACAATTGGGGATAAGGGTTTAGGAAATGTACTCACCATGAATCGTTATTTTGCAGCGCAGGGTTATTGCGTATTTGATATCCAATATGGATTGAATAATGGTCCTGAAAGTATGGATATTCCCATTATTACACCACCTAATGTCTTAGGGAACTTCACATTGGATGACATGATGCGCCATATTGGAGTTTTTACATTCTATTTGGAGGATCATAATACAGAATATGGTGCGAATCTCGATTCGGTGTTTATATCTGGAGGTTCCTCTGGAGGTCAATTAGCATGTGCAACTGCACTCAGTATAGCCAGTGGTAATTATACCGAGATGTTCAGTGCGAACTATTCCATCAAGGGAATTATTCCATATTATCCAGCAAATAATGTCTCCATGAGTTTTGCACAACAATCTACACCCGAATGGAGAAATCCGGAATTATTGGTAAATAATCAGAGTCCCCCATGCCTGATCTACCAAGGGGATCAAGATCACCTTATTTTCCGATCCCGATCATTGGAAAATACCTATTTAAATCGAGATAATGCAGAAGTGTGTTTGTTGATTTTTCCGCTAGCTGGTCACGCAAGCGATTTATATTTCTCGGGATATTATAATCAGGTGTTTTTATATTATATGGAGAGATTTATGTTTCTCTATCACTAATTTTTTCAAGTCCGTCATTTTAATCACAATTAATTTTCTTATATCCAGTTGATTTTTGGTTCAGCTCTAGAAACATAGCTAAAAAAGCATTCCCCGAGTTCGAGAGAATAGGGGATAGTGGTTGCGTGACAAAACCAACAAAGCTAATTGCTTTGTAAACGTTTGCTTACAAATGATGTCATTAGAAGAATTTGCCACCTAATCCTCTTGGTTTACTTCTGAAAGGTCTTCTATTAATGATAATTCCCTCAATGAGGTCTTAGCAATTACCGTTCTGTGATAAGTAGGGTATTCGTAGGTTATGCTAATATCATCGATTTCGAATCTCTCAAATAGAACATCTCTAAGAACATCAGCAATATACCAACTTGTTTCAATTAATTTGTCCTCTCTGAGGAAAATCATATCTTGTTCTATTTCATATTCCTCAAGCATCATTTCCATAAATTCTTCTGGAATGAAATACTCTGGTAATGCGAAGACTGCTTTAACAATCATACCATCTTGAATTTCTTCATAGGGTTTTCGTACAATCTCAGCTGTTCTAATTAATCTATTTCTGAATTGCACAGCATCTTTAGTTAAAGCACTACAATAGTGAAGGGCAAAATCAACATCTGATTCTTGAAGAATATTAAGTGCTAATTCTTCACTTCCCTTTATTGCAGATGAATTTTCTGATTTAACTTCAAAACCCTTTTCTTTGAGTTTCTTAATATTAGCATCAGTAGCTTCTAGTTCATTCATATTACAGAATTTGATAGATTCAAGTTTATCCAGAGAATCAAGGAATTTGAGAATGTCTTTTTTAGTTCCAGGAATAACAGGTAATTCCGCACCCACTAGCCAATCATACATTAAAGCTTTAGCAATTGCTTTTTCCTGTTCCTTATTCTGTGGATGAAAGCGTATTTCATCAAGTCCTGCATGGTAGAGTTTTGATAAAGTCTCTTCGTTAGCATATCTTCCTGATGTATAAAGATGAATGTGAAATTTCTTACCAAATTCCTTTTTCATTTTTTCAATATACTCAACAGTTAAATCAACACAATGGAGGGGGTCTCCGCCTGTAACAGCTGCACCAAGAGCATTCATATTTGAAGCTTCAAGCATAATACCAGAAAAATTTGAGATAGGACGCTCATTTGCTAATATTAGATCTTCTCCTCTTTTATTTCGAGCAAGCGAACAATAATAACAACTCTCATGGCATTTTCCTGTAACAAAGAAGAAAAGCTCTGCTCCTTTCCGGCAGTTTTTACATCCAGGAGGTAGTTGTCCTTTAATATATGATCCTCCTTTTAATGCTCTAATCTTCTTTTTCATTTCTTGTCACCACGGATTGTTTGAATTTTCTGTAAAATTACAACTTTGCTCTTCTTCTCACTATAGGGTCATTATCCTTTAAACCTTTAAAAACTTCATCAATATTCTCTTCCGGAGATAACTCAACATCTAGATAAACCCCAGTTCTACCAATCTTGTCTCGAGTAGTTAACACCCGAACTCTTTCTTTAACTAAATCAACACTAACACCAATTTTCTTCGCGATAACAGATTCGTATCCAATAACTTGTGATTCCCTATGTCCTTCTTCCAATGGTGTAATAAGGATTAATCTTTTATCAACTCCAGGTACTCGTTTTCCTTCCAGTAATTGCTTTAAATCCAAACTACCTCCAAAATGAATAAAATCAAATTCGCGTTCTCTAATTGAAGTTAAGGGAAATGTAATACATGTTTCTTCACTCGGGTAGATGTGTGCCTTTACTAGATGTTTAGGAGTAGCTTGTACAATTTTCTTTGCAAAAATTTGTAAGCCTTCTTGTTGGAGAGCTGTTTCGATCTTAAAGGATGAAATTTCGTATGGTATAAATAAATCAATATCACTGGTTTCTGAAACATCTCCTCTTGTAATTGAACCATATATTATAGATTGAATGCTATGCTTGGCTAATTTTTCCATGAGGTTAATCGCTTTGTCCCTAATTTCCTTTAGTAATAACCAATGCTCAGGAGTATACACAACTTCAATAGTGTCAGCAATACCTTTTGTTTTTGTGCCAGAAGCTTTTCGTTTCATTATTCCACCAATAGTTGTTAACAAATATTACCTCTTAATACTAATTTCTTTTTCCAAGAAAATTGAAGAAAGTTACCATAGGTTTTTTAAAATTCATTGATTTCATCACTCATATAAATAATTAAAATGATGATTTATAAAGAGGAATAAACTATGCTGCACTGGGGATATACATTACTTATTATTGCAGTCATTTGGTTCATAGTTTATTTACTTGGACGCTATCTCAAAGTTGATGAGAAATTTGATTGGACTCTTGGACCCTTATTCCTATTAATGCGTACGAAACGATTCAACAAGATAATAAAACGAATAGCAAAGAAATACGCTCGGTTCTGGAGGGTATTTGGTAATATTTCTATTTTCTTTGGCTTACTTATGACGCTAGCATCAATTGGATTATTGGTCTTCAGTTTGGTAAATTTCTTTAAACCAATTATACCTGTTACAGGTCCTACTGTTGGGTTAATTATCCCTGGAGTAACGATCTCTTTCAGAACATTCATGTATTTAATTATTCCAATAATCCTCACTATGGTACCTCATGAACTAGCTCATGGGGTCGTTAGTCATGCCGATGGTGTTGAATTAAAATCAACTGGTTTAGTTTTCTTTGCCATATTTTTTGGTGCGTTTGTTGAACCAGAAGAAGAGGGTTTGATTAAATCATCTTACAAGACTAGAATGAGGACATTTGCTGCTGGAATGTTCCCCAATTTACTACTTGGCTTACTCACAATACCTGTGTTAATTTTTTCTGCAAATATAGTAGCTCCTTTTTATTATCCGGCGGATGGTGTTTTAATACATGAAGTAGTAAATGATACACCAGCTGATATTGAAGGATTAAAACGAGGAATTGCTATCTTTGATATAAATTCTACTCATATTGATACATATGAAACCTTTTCAAATTACATGAATAACACAAAACCAAATCAATTAATAATACTAAATACGACTGAGGGAACGTTTAATATTCATTTAACCCCACATCCAGATTTCAATCAATCGGGGTATCTAGGTGTACGAACAATCCCATACCAAGAACCAAAATTTCCTTGGGTATGGAAATTCTTCCCATACTTCTTTGATCAGACTATCATGTGGACACTCGTTGTTTCATTTGGATCCGTTCTGTTCAATGCCTTACCAATACCTTTTGTTCTAGATGGTGATAAATTACTTTCATCCTTTTTGTTTCAATACATGAAAAATAAGAAACTAGCGCTAATTATATTGGATATCTTCAGATTTCTTGCTCTTGCATTATTCTTAGCTGTATTAATCATCCCATTATTTAAGTATGGATTCGTTCCCTTTGGTTAAAAAGAAGGATTCCAAAAAAAGTTTAGGAGACGAAGCTCATTGACAAAGAATCTACCGGAATGCTATACCTGTAAGAAAAAACCGGCTGTAACATATAGGAGAATCGATGGTAGATACCTTTGTAAGGAATGTTTTTCCAAATGGGTTTCATCAATTGTTAGAAAAACCGTTAGTCAAAAAAAGCTATTTGAGAGAAACGATAGAATTATAGTGGGATTATCGGGAGGAAAAGATAGCACAGTTTTATTAGATATTTTACATAAGATTGAACGAAAATATCCCTCAGAACTCATTGCTGTTTGTATTGATGAAGGGATTGCTAATTATAGAGAAGATGGACTCCCAATTGCTGAAAAGATTGCTAAGAATCTAGATGTGGAATTTCATCTTTTTTCTTTCAAAGAGTTAATCGGTTATTCTTTAGACGAAATTGTTGAGAGATCTCGAGAGCTCCAAGAGAAACTCCCATCAAAAGGGGAAACAAAAATAGTTAAGCATGGTCCCTGTTCATTTTGTGGTGTTTTTCGAAGAAAAGCATTAAACATCGCTGCAAGAAAACTCAACGGGGATAAGGTTGCTACAGGTCATAATTTAAATGATGTAACACAAACTATTCTTCTAAATTTGCTTCGTGGTGACTCCAACAAACTTCTTAGAGGAGAATTGCCACCAGAGAAGACACACGAACTTTTTGTCCCTCGAGTAAAACCGCTTCAAGCAGTAGCAGAACGTGACGTTGTTTTGTATGCTTTTTACAATAATCTTACCTATCACACAACAGAATGTCCATATGCATCAAAAATGGGCAGATCCATCAGCTGAACTCACAAACAAAGAAGAAGCTAAAACATATTATCTTTGTGAAATTTGTTCTGAACCAGCTAGCAGCAAAGTATGCAAAGGCTGTCAAATGCTAAACACTTTGTTTAAGAAAAACTAGCTAATTGTAAAGAAATTATTTTGAAATCATATTTCTTAAAACCGTGTGCAAAATGCCACCGTTTCTATAGTACTCTACCTCAACATCGGAATCTAAACGAGCTAATACTTTGAATTCCTTCTTGTTGCCATCAAGGTCAGTTGTTGTAACTACTAGTTGTTTGCCAGGAGAAATATCTTCGATTCCAGTAATACTAAATTGCTCTTTTCCAGTTAGCTTTAATGACTCTAAATCTTCTCCCTTGAGAAATTCAAGGGGTAATACTCCCATTCCCACAAGATTGCTTCTGTGGATTCTTTCATAAGAAACAGCTATTACTGCTTTAATCCCAAGTAACAAAGTTCCTTTTGCAGCCCAATCCCGAGAACTTCCCGTTCCATATTCTTTACCTGCGATTACTATTAGTGGTATATTAGCATCTTTGTATTTCATTGCTGCTTCGAAAATACTCATTATTTCATTTGACGGAATATAATTTGTCCATCCTCCTTCCTTATCTGGTGCTAATTTATTCCTCAAACGAATATTACCAAATGTACCTCGTAGCATTACTTCATGATTGCCTCTTCTTGAACCAAAGGAATTGAAATCTAGAGGTTTAATGCCTTTTTCTATCAAGTAAGTACCTGCCGGATCTTTAGCTGGTATTGCTCCTGCTGGAGAGATATGATCAGTAGTTAGGGAATCACCTAATAAAGCCAAAACACGAGCATCATTGATATTCGTTATTTTAGGAGATTGTATTGGAAAATCGATGAAGAAAGGTGGTTCTTGAATATATGTTGAATTCAAATCCCAATTATAGTTTTTTCCTTTTGGAATGGAAAGATTTAGCCATAAATCTGTTCCCTCAAAAATCTCAGAATATTGTTTCCTAAATAATTCACTACTTACATTTTCAGAAATAATTTCTTTAATTTCATCTTTACTTGGCCAAATGTCTTTCAGAAAAACTGGGTTTCCTTGTTTATCATTCCCAATTGGATCTTTTGTTAAATTAATGTCTATTGTACCAGCTAATGCAAAAGCAACAACTAGTATTGGGGAAGCAAGATAATTAGCTTTAGTATACGGATTAATTCTTCCTTCAAAATTTCGATTTCCACTGAGAACAGAAGCTACGACTAGGTCTTCATCTTGTATAATTTTCACAATTTTCTTATCTAAAGGACCACTATTACCAATACAAGTTGTACAACCATAACCAACTATGTGAAATCCTAATTTCTCTAAAAATGGTAATAAATTAGCTTTCTCCAGATACCCAGAAACTACTCGTGATCCAGGAGCCAAACTTGTTTTTACAAATGGTTTTACAGTTAATCCTTTTTCTACGGCTTTTTTAGCAAGTAAGCCTGCTCCAATCAGCACAGATGGATTTGAAGTATTTGTACACGAGGTGATTGCAGCAATTACAACGGATCCATTTTTAATTTTATCGTCAACCAATTTACTTTTACTGATATTTGCTTTTCTTTCAAGCCATTGCTGATATTTGGAATCCGTCTCTATGAAACTGTCAGATTCTGAACTACCTCCCTCATCTTGCCATCTTTCATGTTCATCTTCGTGAGAGATTTCATGTATTACAGTCTCTTTACCAAATACTTCTGAAAGCGCAAAATCAAATGCTTCTTCCATTTGATTCAATGGAATTCTATCTTGAGGTCTTTTTGGTCCTGCGAGACTTGGTTCAATGGTGAGAAGATCTAATTCCAGAACATCAGTATACATTGGTTCTTCCATATCTTGTTCGTAGAATATGCCTTGACTTTGCGAGTAATTCTTTATCAACTCAATGTGTTCTTTTTTCCGACCTGATAAAAGCAAGTACTTGAGTGTTTGTTCATCAATTGGGAAAAATCCCATGGTTGCTCCATATTCTGGCGACATATTGGATATTGTTGCTCTATCAGGTAAACTTAGATTACACAAACCCGATCCAAAAAACTCGACGAATTTGCCTACTACCCCATATTCTCGAAGCATTTGAGTTACTCTTAACACAAGATCAGTTGCTGTAACACCTTCTTTCAATTCACCAACTAATCTTACACCTATAACATCGGGGATTGGCATGTAGTAAGGTTGTCCGAGCATAACAGCTTCTGCTTCAATACCACCGACACCCCACCCTAAAACTCCTAACCCGTTAATCATAGTTGTATGAGAATCAGTACCAACAAGAGTATCAGGAAAAGCAATTAGTTTCTCATCAATTTTCTTTATTTGTATAACAGATGCCAAATATTCTAGATTTACTTGATGCACAATACCTCTGCCCGGTGGAACAACTTTGAAATTATCAAAAGCATCCTGAGCCCAACGGAGAAGCATATATCGTTCCTTATTTCGTACAAATTCTATTTCTTCATTTTTCACTCTGGCATCTTGCGTTCCATAATAATCAACTTGTACAGAATGATCAATAACCAGATCCACTGGAACTATAGGATTTATACTTGCTGGATTTCCGCCTAACCTCTTGTATGCTGATCGCATTGCTGCAAGATCAACAACAGCAGGTACTCCTGTAAAATCTTGTAAAATCACTCTAGCAGGGATAAAAGGGAAATCCTCTTTTATTTTCTTCATAGGATTCCAATTTGCTAGGTTCTCAATATGTTCAATCTTTATGATATTATTATCAAAATTTCGAAGAACTGCTTCCAATAGGATTTTAATGGAGAATGGTAAACGAGAAATGTTTTCCAAACCAATCTTTTTGAGTTTGTTTATGTTATAAAATGTGATTCTTTTTTTATCATATAGTAATTCATCAGTAACGTCTAATTGTTTTTCACTCATTCTCCAAACACGTGTGTACTTTTATTATCCAGCTTATGATGATCCCCAATATATTTGGCTCTTGGTCTTATTAATCGATTATCTTTATATTGTTCCAAAGCGTGAGCTAACCATCCAGTTATTCGTCCTAAAGCAAATATTGCAGTCGCTAGTTTAGGTGGAATATCAAGATATTTGTAAATAACTCCTGAATAAAAGTCTACATTCATGAAGATTGTTTTTCCTTGTTTTTCAACAAGCTCTCTAGTAACAACCTCTTCAATTTTGCAGGCCATATCATACCATTTCATATCATTCTTCTCTTCAGCGAGTTTTTTCGCTAAATCCCTGAAAATGTTTGCTCTTGGATCAATAACTTTGTAGACTCTATGCCCAAAACCCATTATTCTTTGCTTGTTTTTAATCAAATTCATAATGTACTTTTCGGTGTTTTTCGCCTCGCCTATTTCATCCAACATATTCATGACTGCTAAACGGGCACCACCATGAAGAACACCTTTCAGTGTACCTATTCCTGAGATAATAGCTGAATGAATATCTGATAAAGTTGAAGCAGTTACTCTAACTGCAAAAGTGGAAGCATTCAATTCGTGTTCAGCACTTAAAATGAAATCTACATTTAGAATTTTAGCTTCTAGTACTGTTGGTATTTCTCCTCTAAGCATGTATAAGAAGTTTGAACAATGAGGTAATAATTCATTTGGTTTAATTATTTCTTTGCCTTCATGTATTCTTTGAAAATACGCAACTGCTGTTGGAGCTTTTGCAATTAATCTAAGAGCTTTGCTAATATTTTCTTCTCGAGTATTGCCATTTAGATCAGGATCACTATGAGACATATGAGCTATTGCTGTCATTAATGCGTCCATAGCTTCAATATTGAAATTATAAAAATGTATAACTTCCTTCGTATGAACATCCAATTCTCTTCTTTCTTTTACCATATTAGAAAATTGATCAAGTTCTTTTATGTTTGGAAGTTTACCATGAAGTAAAAGATAAATTACTTCATCGAAGGATAATTTGGCTAATTGTTCAATTCTATATCCTCGATATTCTAATATACCCTTTACGCCGTCAATATAAGAGATTTCAGTTTCAAGTGCTACTATGCCCTCTAAACCTTTCTTGAAGTCTGTCATTTTTACACCTAATAATATTAATGAATTATTTTAAAGATAAATAAAATACTATTATTAAATGTTCTTTTAGAAAAAAAAACACTTATCATCATAAATTTTCCCTTAAATTTCAGTAAAGAATATCCCTACGCATGTCTTTTACAGTTTCACAACCAGTTATTTTCATTGCTTTCTTAAGTGTTGAATGGACATGATTCATTAAGCGGGTAACACCTGCAGCTCCACCACCAACTGCTGCTCTTATTACATCTCTTCCCAATAGAACTCCATCAGCACCTAATGCCATGACTTTCAAAACATCATAACCTGTTCTAATTCCTCCATCAATAAGGATAGTTGTTTTTCCTTTAACAACTTGGACAATATCAGGTAATACATCAGCAGTTCCTGGTGTATGATCTAAAACTCGTCCTCCATGATTTGAAACTACGATTGCTTTTGCTCCTGCTCTAACAGCTGATTCAGCATCTTCAATATTCATTATACCTTTAATAATAAATGGTAGCTTTGTTGAAGTTATTAGTTCTTTCAGATCATCAACTGTTTTACGGAAGACAGGTTTCTCATGTCTAGCCATTATAACAGATCCACAACCATCAACATCCACTCCAACAGCAATTGCTTTGATTTTTTCAGCTTTCTTAATAAATTGTTTAATGGTCTCCTGCTCTCTCGGTTTGATAATTTTGATTCCCCAACCATCAGCTTCTTCGATTGCATCCAAACCATAAGTATTCTCCAGTGAATACGTGTAAGTATCTCCTCTGAAACCAATCGTTCCCGCATCTTTACAACCTAAAACAATAGATCTACATAATTCCTTTTCAGTGATTACTTCTTCTCCACCAAAACTATTAACTCCAGTAACACTTGCTCCCATTATAGGAAATAATATCTTCTTCCCGAGGAAAGTAGTTTCTGTAATTGATTCGAGATGAGGATCAATTGTTTTCATTTTCATTTTTATTTTTGTTAATGCTTTTACATTATTAGTAAAACTAGCTCCAGAACCAACTCCTCCTAAACCTAATTTCCTACCGTAACTTTGTCCTTGACATAAACGTGATGGATCTCCATCACAAATTCTGTATACACCACAAATCCCTTTTAATTTCACCTTTGCTTTTTTACGATCTTCTTCGACAGACATTATCTCACCAGCATGAACTGAATTAACTTGCGAAATTTCAATGCTTATTAGGATAAAATACCCAATTCATTAATTAAATCGTTTGCTTAAATTTCTTGGTTTTAGAAAATTATAACCATAAGAATTTATTAGCAAACGGAATACTTTTTAAAGGCGAAAATCACAAAAAATCTTGGCAAGTCTAAGCGGAGAGCTAGGGCTTCTCTATAACGGTAAATGCTCTTAACCGGCTGAAGACCTTAGTTGAGGTGATGAAATTAATTCAAGCGCCCAACAGAAGCCGTCGAAACGACGTCCTAGAAGATGTTTAATCGTAGAGACCTTCACCGGAGGGTAAGGTTAGAAAGCGTAGGGACCAAATCGGTTAGGCACGGAAGTGAGCGGCCGTCCGTCCTGTTAGGCATGCCTCTGGGGTTGCGGCGTGGAGGTAACTGTTGGTCAGCGGGGTTTTAATTAAGTCATCGAACTTTGGGACTTGCCACTTTTTAATAAAAGTAACAATTACAATTGTCTTAACCTGTTTTCAGATCAATGACTTCAATTGGATCATCGTTAAATGTGACAGCAATGAGAACTAGTATTTTCTGACCATCTAATGTTTCCCCACCAACAATATTTATTCCTGTTTTTGTTGAGAGGATAAAATTAATCATTTCTTTTGGATTTGGATACTTTTGATCAAGTAAATCAAATTTCTCATTATATTCCCCATAAATTGTTTGTTCCCACATTTTCTTTATAGTAATTTCTTTTTCTATTTTCATGACTTTTCTATTTTGGGGTATTTCAAGTAATGTTTTGTTATCATCATCCATCTTAGCCGGAAATTTCTTTACCAAGAATCCTCTTACAACATTTGTTTTTGATGAAATTGCTGTTTCAATTTGCAATGAAAGAAATGGATCCTCATCTTTCATGAACAAGACTTGAAAAGCAAGGTCTTGTGCTTGCGCTATTTTTCCTGCTAACATGTATCTAGCAATGCTTTTTGCGATTATTTTTGGAGCAGCTCTTCTCTCTTCCCCTTCCTCTCGTAAACTTTTAGTGCCTATATCTTCATAGATTTTAGCAGCTTCCACATTTTTCCCTTGTGCTTCGAGCTGTTCTGCCTTATCCAATTGCTCTTTGTATTTCATAATTTAGCGACTCCTAGTTTTGGTTGAATTATCTCTAATACTCTTGTTCAATTAGTTCTTCTATTAACATACAATATTAAGAATTTGTTGTTTTGAACAAAGAATTAACAATAAAAGAAAAAAATGAAAAATTAAGCAGGAAAAAGAATTACCTGCCTCTTCTTCGTCTACGGGATCTGCCACCAGTGAGAATCTTTTGCTCGTATCTTTCTGTCCATTTGAGTTTCCTTGGGTTTCGTTTGAAATCAACCATTGATACTCGACATTTTCTCGAACAGAACCATAAAATCGAACCATCGTTCTTAACGTACATAGTACCTGTTCCAGGTTCAATTCCGGAAGCACAGAATGCACATGTTTGTTCTTTCATTTGTCACATGTCTCCTTGATAATTGCTTATCTTCTTCCTCTCATTCTTCGAGCTTCACGTTCTGTTTCTCTTAAGACGAGAATGTCACCCACTCTTACTGGGCCTTTGACATTACGTGTTATAATCCTCATTCTATCTGGTCCTTCAAGTACTCGTACTTTACATTGAAGAACTTCACCAGTGACACCTGTGCGAGCTACTACTTGCACTATTTCCGCAGGATAAGAATTATCCTGGGTAGTTTTATCTGCATCTTGAGATCTTCGACCGCTCATAGTGTATCACATTCCAATTATTTGTTCCTTTATTTCTTCAATGCCACAAGTTTCTTGACAAGGGCATCTAATGCATCTTTAGCATTGCCTGGATGAGTGATTCCTGCACTTGCGGAAGGACGATCTAAACCAATTGCTTTTCCAATGTCTTTCATAGATCCACAAACAACATATGGTATATTTTTCTCTTCACAGAGAAGTGGTAAGTGCATCACAATTTCTTGTGGTTGAACATCATTGGCAATTAAAACTAACTTAGCTTGATTTCTTTCTATAGCTTTAGTAGTTTCATTGGTACCTTTCTTGGTTTTACCAGTATCTCGAGCTTTCTCGAGAACTTTCAAGGCTTCTTGTTTCAATTCTTCTGGCACATCTACATTTACATAGAATGGTTTGCTCATTGATAATATTCCTCCTCTAGCTTCCTCATCGCAAATCAACAGTGATAAATTGATTTACTAGTCATCGCTTGAGGTAAATTTCCTAATTTGGTGACAAAAGGAACATCATTTAAATCTTTCCTTAAGAAAGACTATTTTTGTTTTGTTTTTTACGAACAACAATTATTTCATCCATTAATTGTTCAAAACTGATATTTATATTTGAAGCTAGTTGTTTAAGAGAATCTGCTGCAAGCTTTGTTAATTCAGCATCTTTTTCTTCTTTCTTACTCTCTTCACTTTCCATAATATGGAGTAAAGCATCACCAAATCGTAATACGATTGTTTTGTTTTTCAAAGGTGTTTTACATAGAGCACGAGCAACAACTTTCTGGAAGTTTTTATTTGTAGTTGATTCAAGAAGATCTAACACTAGTTGTAAACCCGCTAAATGTCCAGTATAAATTAATACTTCGATTGCTCGACCTCTAATTTTTCCTTCAGTTTTAGTATTGTTGATTACTTGTATTAAACATTCAACACTCTTTGTATCAGCAATCTCACCAAGTAAATTAAGAGCCATAATTCTCATTTCAAAGAATTCTTCGTTATCATCAATTGTACTTGTCAATATCGAAGGTAAATCACTACCTTTGATTTTAATTAGGGCTTCTTTAGTATGAAAGGATATGGTTTTATCTTTCTCACTGAGAGCTTGTCGTAAAGCTGCAATTAGCGCCCAAGTTGCTCGAGGATCTCCAAGTCTTCCAAGCAGAACAGCAGCAAATCGTCTTATTTCAGGATGAGAATCATTTTGTAAAGCTTTAATCAATGGATCAACTGATTTTTCCTTTCCAAGTCTAAACAGTTTGCTAGCTGCACCGAATCGTTTGTTCCAATCAGGATCACTTTCAAGAGTTTTAATGAGTGGTCCTAATTCTTCTTTAAATGGTGATTCATCTTCAAGTGAGTGATTCATATGTCCTAACCTCGTAAATTAATCATTTCAAGCTCTTCGTCTAGTCCTCTGATGGTCAGCCATTCAGCTGTTTTTCCGGTAACCGTCATAGGAGCAAATTGTAGACCTTCTAATTCCTCAGCACCGACTAAAAACATAGCTGTCTTTAATTCGTAAATAAATTGTTCCATCCAATTAATTAATTGTTTTTCTGTTCCGGAAGCCGCTAAACAAGCTAAAGGTAATGCAATACCAACCAGTTTTGCACTAATAGCTAAAGCTTTCGCGGCTTGTAAACCATTTCTGATTCCACCAGAAGAGATGATTTCGACCATATCTTGGAATTTGCTTACTTCGATAGTACTAATCGCTGTAGGAAGTCCCCAATCTTTGAATAATTCACCAACCTTTTGTTGTTTGGTAAGACCTTGTTGTTTTGCACGGATTGCTTCTATTTGAGACCAACTTGTTCCTCCAGCACCCGCAACATCAATAGCTGGAATACCGCCATCAACTAAATCCAGAGCAATATCTCGAGATATCCCAGAACCTACTTCCTTTACAATCAGTGGTTGTTTGAGTTCGTTACCTATTTCCTTTATCTTTTCAGTTAGATTGCTGAAATTTGTATTTCCTTCTGGTTGGATAACTTCCTGTAGCGGATTTAGATGCAAGATTAGTGCATCAGCATTTATCATTTCTATTGCTTTTTCTGCATGCTTAATTGTGAAATCATTATTGAATTGAACAGCTCCTAAATTGGCCGCTACGAAAACGCTTGGAGCTTGTTGGCGAACAACTGCGAAGGAATCTGTATTAGCTTCATCTTCTAAAGCTGCTCTCTGACTTCCAACACCAATTCCAATTTTGTATTTCTCAGCAAGTTTAGCAAGTCGTGTGTTTATCTTTTTAGCGAGTTTTGTTCCACCAGTAATAGACGAGATAAAAATAGGGTAATCAAAATCATGTTTCAGAAATTCAGTATTCAGTTTAATATCATCAAAATTGATGTCTGGTAAAGCATTTGGAACAAAATGAATATCCTCAAAACCGGTAGAAACTGACATCTCTATATCATGTATTTTGTTGCAGCAGATTTCAATATGATCTTGTTTTCTATTTGCTGTTTCATCAGTTGTTTTCCGGTTAGTCATACTGATAGTACCTCGTGTTGTAGATTTAGTCATTGATCTTTAACCCGATAATGATTTTTAATTCCATATGAAAAACAGTCGAACTAGTTTAAATGTTTTAGTCTGGATTTTTACAGAGAATCTAACATCTCATTATCGTCTTTGTAACCTAGTTTTTGAGCGATGTTATGTAAAGCTTCTGCTGCTGCAGCCTGAGTAAGTTTAAAATCATCATTTTCTAATGCTGTGGTTAATAATTCTACGGATTTAATGTCCCCCAAATTAGCAATTATTCCTGTAATGTGGCTTTTTACTTCATCAGAATCCTCATTTTGAAATATAACTAAAATATCATCAAGAATAGATCCGTCTGAGCATTTTTGTAAAGCAGCAGCAGCTTGAACTCTTACTTCTTCAGATGGGTCCTCTTTCAGGTGTCTGAGAATTAGGGGGGTAAATTCTTTTGATCCAATCTTACCAAAAGCATCGATTATTGCTTCTCTCACCCAAAAGGACTCATCTCTTTCCAAAATCGGAATCATTAATTTCGCAGCAGAAATGTTTTCGAGATTACCAATAGAATTCGC
>JABLTI010000147.1 GCA_013166835.1 Promethearchaeati archaeon
TCTGTAGAAAATTCAACTTGATAAATAGCAATCATCAATAAAATTAGCACTGATAATGCTATGAAGACTTCTATCAGGAATAGCTGTCCTTTCTTTTTGTGTCGAATTTTTAACTTAGATATTGGGGCCATACATATAACACCGCCTTGAATAAGCATTCCCTAACAACAACGATTTTTTCAATTTTCACGATTTGCTTATTTTCTGGTATCAAATCAGCACCGTATATAGTGCCAAATTGCTCACTTAATTGTGAAGGATAAACAAACTCACTTCTTTGGAAACCAGTAACTGAATCTGCAGATACTAAAGCAACACAAGTACCATTAGTTGGAATTCTTAGATCAAAGGTCTCAGTAGTACTTGGACTGCTGACTATTGCTGATTCATTGCCATATTGCTCATTTCCTTCTGTATAAGGATACAAAACAATAGCACTTAAACTGGTTAGTGATCCCACAAAAGATGTTTGAATATTTGCCAATCCATTATTTGAAATGTTCTCTTGAACAATTAATTGTAACCCGAAATTAGTTTCGGTTCCGATAACAACTTCTTCATAATCAACAGCATAAATTCCAATCTGACTTTGGGCAAAAACAACCAATGAATAATGCCCATCTGGTAATACCGCGACTCCTGTTGGAAAACTCAAGTCTAGAATACCAGAAGCATCTGTTTGGGATTTTTGTGTAAAAACAACTGTACTATTTGGTGCCACTACAAAACTCCAAACAATGCAATCTCCAATTGATGTAGTAATATTGATGATACCAATTGGTTGAGATAAAGTCAAAGTTGAGCTAACATCAAATATTGACTCAAGATTTAATTGAAAACCAATTTTGTTTTCTAACGACATATTTTGTTTCAGGTTTTCATAACTCAGACTAAACAGCGCATGAGGATTTATCCGTGAAATCTTATTTGCATCTAAACTTGTAGTACCGATCTCTCGCAAGCCAAAGGAGTTAAATTGTGTAGTATATTTATACTCCCAATCATTGGGATATCCTGTACTTGAAAAGAATACTTCTGAAACCTGCTTAGCAGAGGATTCAAAAGCTCTATTATCTAAATTTTGATATTTTGGTTCTAGAAAATTCAGCGATAATACAATTACTTCAGCAAACATAATCATGAAAATAATCATTGCGAGAGCAAAATCAACTCCTTGTATCTGCCCTTTCTTATTTCGCCAAATATTTCTTTTCATTAAGGATCCACCAATCTAATAATCAATATAATCTCAAAATTATCATGGTTTTATTTTTGCTATAATTATGTGATTATTCAAGTTCTAAAACCTTTTCGCTTGTGGTATTTAGTATATTGAATGAACAGAGGAATTTGTATTTTTTCACTTCTTACAAAAAAACATCAATAAACTCATTTAGTATCCACAAACACAGAATTTATTTAGCATAAACATGTAAAGGTAAACACTATTTGAATCCCTATAGGGGATAACATGGCAATAATTATTTATTTGTGAAATTTCATATTCACATTAGACGAGGAAGAACAAAATGCCTAAGATTCCACAAAAAACCCAGACAACTATTTGGGTTATCTCCATATCTATAGGAGTAGCAATGGGTGCTATTGCTGCTTTAATTTTTGCTGGAGTATTTAATCTTCATGAGCAAATAACCGCAAGTGACTTCATAGCATTTGGTATCTTACTTACGATTGCTCCTCCATCTGTTGCATTTTTCATTGATAATAATTGGAGAAGTGGTATTGATGCTAACTTGCCAAATCTATTGAGAGACATTGCTGACGCTCAAAGAACAGGATTATCCCTACCCAGAGCAGTTTCGGAATCATCCAAAAGAAACTATGGTCCATTAACACCTGAATTGCAGAAAATGGCTGCAAAAATTTCTTGGGGAATTCCCTTCGATCAAGCAATGCGTTCATTTACAGAAACTGCCGATACAGAATTGAATAACCGTGCTGCTATCCTTATTCTTGAAGCACAAAGATCAGGTGGGGTAATAGAAGATATATTTGATTCAGCACAGAAACATGTTGAAGATATTCTTGCGCTGAGAAAAGAAAGATTAGGACAAATGAAACCTTACATTTGGATTATTTATGCCGCTTTCATCATTTTCTTGTTAGTAATTGTAGTGTTATTTAACACATTCTTTTACCCAATGTCGGAGATGTATACAGAATTCCAAGGGAATCAATTTCAAAATCTGGGGCTGAATCCCCAAGTCTTAGAATCGTATAAAATTCTCTTTCTCCACATGACTATAGTTGAAGGATTATTCAGCGGGCTTGTAGCAGGAAAAATGGGTGAAGGAAAAGCAAAATCAGGATTAAAACATTCTACAATCATGGTTTTAATTGGTTGGATAACATACAAATTAACCATAGAACTCCAGCTGATAGAGATAAACATGTGAAAACACGGTGGTCGAACACTTGGCTAAAATAGAACAAGAAGTAAAAGAAATGAAAACAGCGATTACAGAGCTAGAAGGAAAAATTGACAAATTACAATTTTTCCTTGTCCAAATTATGAATAAAGTAAGCGAAGAAGGAGATCAAGTTTCAAGTGGATCTACTACAGGTACTGCACCGGGAGGAGCTATCTCAGTAGATATTACTCCTTTAGAAGAACGTTTAGAACAGCTCTCAAAAACTATGGTTTCTAAAGCAGACCTAGAACCAATTACTCAAGCATTGAATAGCATGCATGATGATCGAGTAAAGGAAGCAGAAGATACAATTGATAATGTAACTGTACTATTAGAGAAAGGATTAGCATTAACAGAATTAACAGCTTCATTGAAGGAAATAGAAGCTCACCTTCAAGAGTTGATTGCCCCGCCAAAGTAGTCATTACCAAATCTAAAACAACATTGTTTTTCCTCCTCTATTATCTTCTTTTTTCAATAATTTTTTAATGAGGGAATTCTGTTTTTTCTTATTGAACTCAGGAATGATGATTAGAAATGAAAAAAGCTACACTCAGAACTAAAAAGGGATTAATTGAAGTGGAAATAAGCATAGAACATAATCGAATAACCACCCTAAAAATCACCGGTGATTTTTTCATCTATCCTGAGGAAGCACTAGAAGTTATTGAACAAGAGTTAGTGGGTATTGCGATAGATGAGGAACAACTCAAAAACAAAATTGAAGGAATCTATAAGAAACAACAAATATCCACACCCGGAATTACAATTAATGATTGGATAACAGTAATTTTGAAAGCAATCAATCTTTAAACATATTTAAAAACGCTATCTAAAATTTATCATAATTATCTTAGAAGAGTGGGCTAGTGTGAAAATAACTTTCGAGTTTAAAGGATCGATTTTTGGTCAAAAAGAGAAAATTGTCTTGACATTGAAAGATAATCTTTCAGTTTTAGCTGCTCTTAAGGAGTTAGCTTCACAAAAATCATCACTTGAGACGTTACTCTTCAAAGAAGATTCATTACGTAATGATATCCTTGTATTTGTTGATAGAACAGATGTAATAACAATGAAATTGCTTGATATGTCTTTAGAAGACGGACAACAAATCACGGTCTTACCACTTGCTCATGGCGGTTAAAAGCAAAAAGTAGACGAATAAAAGGAGAGCTTGATTTAGATGAGCTTGATAGAGAAAATTTCGAATTTAATGACAAGTCAAAAAAAGATAAGAAATATTGCTCTAGTTGCTCATATAGATCATGGAAAAACAACTCTGTCAGATTCTCTACTTGTATCTGCAGGTGTTTTAGCTCCCTCTATAGCGGGAGAAGCACGTGCTTTAGATTTTTTACCAGAGGAGCAAAGACGCGGTATAACCATGAAGACCGCGAATATTTCATTGATTGTCAAAAAAGAAGATAAGGAATTTTTGGTTAATTTAATTGACAGTCCTGGTCATGTTGATTTTTCAGGTAAAGTTGCACGAGCATTACGAATTGTTGATGGAGCAATAGTGGTTATAGATGCTGTAGAACAAGTTATGGCGCAAACGGAGACAGTTATTAGACAATGTGTAACTGAAGGCGTTAAGCCAATTCTATTCATTAACAAAGTAGATCGGTTAATCAATGAATTAAAATTGACCCCAACTCAAATTGCAGAAAGAATCGAGATAATTTATAACAATTTTAATGCCTTGGTCAAGAAGTTTTCAAAAAATTCCTCTGTGCCAAAGTGGCGAAGCTCAACAAGAGACGGAAGTGTGGTATTCGGTTCTGCTCTTCATCGCTGGGCAATTTCAATTCCAATTGCTAAAGAGACTGAAATAACATTTGAACAAATTGTTGAATACTACTCAAAAAATGAAATTGAAACTTTGCAACAATTATTACCAATAGAGAAACCCTTGATTGATATGATTATTAATCACTTACCAGATCCAATAACTGCTCAGAAATATAGAATTCAGAATATTTGGAAAGGAGATTTAACCTCTAGTGTTGGAAAGGCAATGATTAATTGTCAAACAGAGGGAGAAGATGTACCATTAGTTTTTGGTTCAACAAAAATTTTGATGGATAAACATGCAGGTCTCTTAGTATTAGGGCGTATTTTCTCCGGGGTTCTAAAAGAAAAGACAAACGTTGTTCTCCTAAACACAAAAGAATCTAAAAAAATACAAAGTATATTTGTCTTTATGGGGGAGGATAAAAAACGGTTAACTCAAGTTCCTGCTGGTAATACTGTAGCAATTTCTGGTCTAGGTGAAATAAATCCGGGGGAAACACTCGTAAGTATAAATCAAAAAGAAATGTTGCCTTTTGAAGAAATAAAATATTTAGCTAATCCCGTTGTTACTGTAGCAATAGAGCCAGAAATGCTTCGTGACCTACCACAACTAAAGAGAGTTCTTGAACGATTCAATATGGAGGATCCAAATCTCCTTACAAGAATTGATGACCAATCAGGTGAAATCCTCTTAATGGGATTGGGTGAATTACACCTAGAAACAGTAGTAAATGATGTTTCCTTATTGGTTAAATGTACTTCCTCCTCACCTCTTGTCATTTTTGTTGAGAGAATTAGTAAACCAAGTGGAGAAATATCTCGAGATGAATTTGGCTCAAAAGTAAAATTACTCGTCGAATCTAATACAGAAGATAAAACAACAACACCATCAGTTGGCAAGGAAATCGGGGATTACAGTGAAGGCTTAAGCCAATATAAAAATGAGATTATTATTAAGAAATCTATAATGAATAAATTTTCAAAAGAAGCGATTGAGAATATTTTAGTGGGAATAAGAAGTGCTTTGACTTCGGGACCAATCTCTTCTAAACCAGTTTCTGGCGTTCGAGTTATAATTGTAGATTTCGAAGCTACTGAGGGTGAGAAATACGAGCATACTGTACCTTTACTAAGAAATTCTGTGTGGGACGCGTTACGCAAAGGAGAAATCGCTACTCAAGAACCAATCTATAAGATACAAATCACAACCCCTGCAATGTACCTAGGAAAAGTAACTTCGGTTATCAATAAAAGAAGAGGGGATATAATAGATGTTAGGTCTGATCAAGATCTCATTATTATTTCAGGGATTCTACCAGTCGCTGAATCTTTCAAGATAGATCAAGATTTACGATCTGATACTGAAGGACGAGCATTTTGGCAAATGTCTTTTGAACGATACGATATAATATCAGAAACTCGCTTAGATGAATATAAACAAAAGCAGTAAAAAATAACTGCAAAAAAAGAATCGTATAAGCTACTAATTGACTATCTTTTTAAACTTTAAAAAAAGATATTAGATGAAAAATATAAATTATTCTCAAGTATGGTGAAGAACAACGTGCGACGAATTAAAGACGATTTTGGCAAAACAGTAGATGCAGAAGACAACTTAGCGAAAATGATTATGATTGAGCAAGGGATTGATGCTGCTTATGAAATCGAGGAACCCATCTCCCGAAGTTATGCATTTTGTGATTGTATAATTGCTATTTCTGAATTTGCCAGGGAAACAAGTAACTTTGAAACGCTCGAAAGAACTCAACCATTACTTGAACAAATAACAAATAAAGGTGCAACAGCAAGAGCTTTAAGTTATCTAGCAGTAGT
>JABLTI010000148.1 GCA_013166835.1 Promethearchaeati archaeon
AGTTTATCATGAATATAATATGGGGTGCTTTTCTCTAAATCGAATATAATTTCATACCCATCAATCAGCATGTGCTCTCGTAAAATATCAAGTGCAGACTTCATGGTAACCCACTGTTCGATGTATGGTAACATGCTGTTTATAATTTCTATGATAGGTATTTAATGATGATTTCATCGAAAAAGAAAACAAGGAATAAATTCTTGCGATTTTTCCATGAATTTCTTTATTTTCACAAGGGAATAAATTATTTATTCATTCGTCAATAGTAAATTGTTGAAGAAATATATGAGTATCAAGAGTTGAAGCAAAATGAACGCGATAAAAGAAATACCAGAACTGAAAAAAGCACAATTTGATGAGTGGGCAGAGGAGATCATTAAGCAATACCAGATTAAAGATAATGAAACGCTAGAAAATATTACTCAATATATTGCTGAATTTTTTGATGAATTATTCGAGAATTATCAAATCTCTTTTGTTGATTTGCATCCAGATGGGATCTTTCCTTTTGCAATAAATCGTCTTGATAAAAAACCAGGTTATGCGGATGAAGAATTCTATGATGAATTATTCAAAGTAGAGAATCATATTCGCTGGACGTATACTCTGGTATTAACATTACTTTACCGAGAAAAAGACTGTCCTTATGATTCTGCTGATTGTCCATATTAGTAAAAGAAAAGAAAGAATCTCGGATCTGTTTACAGATGGATGAGATTACCACCAGAATCCCCAGAATCTGAAAACACCGAAAAAAGCTAGAATCCAGAGAGTGATACCTATTACACCTAATCCTAACCCTATATATGCAAGAATTTTATTTTGAGATTTTAATCCCCCTATAATCCCCGTAATGACACCAATAGTACCTGTAATAATTCCTATGTAAAATATACTAAACGGAAATAAATTAATTACAACAGAGACAATGCCAAAAATTAGCGCCACAGTAGCTACGTTGTTTTGGGTTTTAGGGGGTGGAACATAAACAGTTGCTTGTGATGCATGGGTTGTTTGTGTATAAGGTTCAGGTTGAACTGGCATACTAACAGTAGGTTCTACTGTATCTTTTAAACTCGCTCCACAATTATTGCAGAAAACATCATCTGATTTTACTGTTGTCCCACAATGAGAACAAAATTTTGATTTCTTATCTGACAAAGCTAATAATCCCTCACTAATATAAATTAAACAAAGTAAGGTTGCTGGGTTTAATAAGATTTTTTTCTAAAACACTCATTTTTCCTCGAATAGACTTTTTTTCTCCCTAAAATTTATTTATCTGCAAGTTAAAAGAGATAACTCGTAACTAATAAAGAATAGTTGGAAAAACTGATGAGACCTCCTGTATGTGTTATCTGCGATGTAGATTTAGAAGAAAATGAAGGAGGAGTAATTTATTATAAGAAACGCTTCTCGGATAAGGTTTGGGATCGAAAAATGAATCGAATAAATGGTGTAGGCCATCCTCCTTATGCAGAATGGTTCTGTGGGAAGCATTATGATAGAGCAAAAGAGCTTGAAGATTTAACGATAGATAAAGCGCTAATAAAGATTAGAGAAGAAGAATAGATAATTTTAATTTAGCTTTTTTTTGCTCTTCTTTTTTTGATTTTTGGGAGAGAACCGAAGAACCATACAATCATCTCTCATGATACTAAAATTCAGCCCAATACGTTTCATTTCATCAAGAGTAGTTTCTTGTAGATTTATCCCCGATTTACTAAATGTATATAGTATTTCAACGTTTAGTACCTCATTTTTAGGCAAACGAGTTTTTGCAGGAATAAGGATTTTGAGTGTTCCTTCCTTCTTCTTCCCTCTATTAATGAGGAAAACGAGTAAGGATTGTTTATCTTTATGATATCTTCCTACGATTTCAAGCTCCACATTGGCATCGAATGTTTTCTTAATGCCATAATAAGTCAATAATTCTTCAAGGAATTCCTTATTCTGTGTTTTGATTTCCGGTGGATCTTGATAAAAAGCATCAATAACATAACGAGCTCCTAATGGAGTTCCGAAGACTGTGTTTGTTCCCTTGCCAAGGTGAAGTCGATAACCAATAGTCTTATTTCGTAATTTTAGAATGGGATCTATTTTTTCCTTTTGCCACATGAATTCTCGAGCAAAATAATCTATATGGAATCTCTTCCCACCTCCAGTTTTTGCAAAAGGTCCCCAAGGACGCCAGGAACGCAAAATATTCTGTCGTTCTGTCCTCTCAAGGTGGTAGAGAGCAAACCTATTGTATCTGCGTATTCTTCCTTTTTGCAAGCTGAAACTTAGATATGCTCCTGCCAATTTTAGGAAATTAGCATTCTTTCCAAAAACTTTCTCATTAGTTATTACCGCAGGAAAGAGCTTTTGGGTATTTAACGGGTAACCGTATTCATTCATGACAGGAAAATTAGGTCCAGTTATTAAGTTCCCACCATCCTTCACATAATCAAGCAATTTATTATAATCTGCTTTGTAAATGGCACCACGATTGTGAGCGAAGACAACTTTAAATTTTCGCATATCTTTTAGTAAAATTCTCTCAAGAGCAATAGGTTGTGGATTGTATCCATTTGCTAATAACATGCCAAATATACCATATTCTGCCAGTAAATTGATGATCTTAATAGGACGAATGATTTTCCCAGTAGAATCAAAGTCGCCTGGAATAATTCGATGATTCATAGCATAAGTAGCAAAAGCAAGTTCATCATAGATTTCTTCGGATTCAACTAATTCTTCACCAAGTTTCTCAACAAATTCGTAAACTTCTTGAACTGCTTTGAATCGTTTCCGTTTCTTTCCTTTATGATTGATCATAGATTGATAATGATATTTCCTTCCCTCTATATCTGCTCCATCACGGACGACATATAAGCACATACCCTTTGCTCCATGCGCGAGCGAGCCCATCATTAGTTGGATAGTAGAAATATTCTTAACTTTTACTCGAGGGTCAAACCAGCCACAGCTTAATTCTGAGGCGAAGAGTGCCTGATATTCAGGTTGCAAGTATCCCTTGAAAATAGAAGGGATAATAGAATTACCAAAAGGAACATCACTGGTAGATCTGAATCGTGATGTTTTTGTTGACACATTATAACCATAGATCTCTGCTATTGGAGCTTTTTTCGCAGGATTTGAAGGATTGAAATAATTACTCTGTTCGTTTACAGCGAAGAGAAGTGGGATGTCAAGCTCCATAACCATTTCTCGAAGGTTCTCAAGATACGTGACAATCCAATCCTCAAAGAATGATTGCCAAATCATCGATTTCGCGATATTCAATCCATCTACTGGAGGAGTAATTTCATCAAAACTAATGTAACTCTCTGAGCAATAAATGCTCAAAGTTTGGGGATTGCTAAATTGCTCTTCAAGCCACTGCTGGAAGTATCTGACAGTATATTCATTGAAGTCAATACGGCCCACATTAAAATTATACATTAAACCTGTTTCATTGTCTAGTTGAAAGATAATAATAGGATCTTCAAAGAACTCTGACAATTCTTCTTTGATCTTTGAATACCACTTCCAAACTAAATCAATGTATTGTGGGTGATTGAGACAAGCATTAAAATGATCGGGTCCCTTATCCATAGTTCCATCGACTTTCTTGACAATCACTTCCGGATACAATTCCCCTATCCAGAGAGGTATACCAAAACCTTGGTATTCGGAATAAATGAAAGGACCAGGACGGAAAATAACTGGCAGTTTAAGTTTCTTACAAATTTTCAGAAATTTCTTAATATTACGTCTTGGATGAGTATCACCATCAAAATCGAAATAGTCCTCATATAATTCATGAAAAATCCAAGGAACATAAGTGGAAATAACATTAATTTTTCCTTCTTTCTTGAGGAGTCGAAGCTCTTTTTCCCAAAACTCAGGGTCTACTCTAAAGTAATGATATTCGCCTGCACGGAGAAAAGTATCTTTCCCATCAATTTGGAATCGACCATCAATAGAAGTTAATTGAAACACTACCTGAGTTACCTCCAGATTTTTCACGAATGACTGTAATTACAAAATAATGCTCTAATTATCTAATTAAAAGTATTATCATTCAAAAGATTCAATTGCAAGACAACAGAGAATTAAAAACATACTATGAGAAATAAAGTGAAAGACTAAAAACTAATCAATCCAAAGATAATAAGATACTGAGAAAATAAATGAGGGTAAAATATGCCGTACGGATATCATGGGAAGATTCTACGAGTTGATTTATCTCGAGAAAAAACCACTCTTGAAACACCGGAGGACATATTTTATCGCAGATATCTAGGGGGAGAAGGATTTGTAGCTTATTATTTATTAAAAGAATTAAAACAAAATATTAACCCCCTTTCTCCAGAGAATCTCTTGATTTTTGCAGCTGGGCCATTAACTGGCTCAACAATATCTGGTAGTAGTAGAAATAGTGTGGGAGCAAAATCACCGCTAACGGGTGGATTTGGTGAATCCGAGGTAGGGGGCTTTTGGGCTGCAGAACTTAAAAAAGCTGGGTATGATGCCATCATCATAAAAGGAAAAGCAAAAGATCCTATCTACTTGTGGGTAAACGATGGACAAGTAGAATTTCGAGATGCAAGTAAAATCTGGGGAAAAGAAACTGCTGATTCATTGGATGCCATTCGAAATGAACTAGAAAACAAACAAGTTCGAGTTACACAAATTGGTCCCGGCGGAGAGAATTTAGTTCGATATGCTTGCATAATGAATGACCTAAGAAATGCTGCAGGAAGAACTGGAATGGGCGCAGTGATGGGTTCAAAGAATTTGAAAGCAATTGCTGTAAAAGGTAGTAAACGTCCCAAAGTTGCTGATAAAGCAAAAATCCAAGAATTAAGAAAGAAAATGACTGAAGTTTACTTAAAAGACCTAGAGCATTTCTCACTCCTAGGAACAGGAGGGGATAGAATGGAAGCATTCACTTGGACAGGCAATCTCCCAGTTCATAATTTCCGAGATGGTGACTTCCCAGGTGTTGAAAACATCGATCCTCGAGCAATTAAGAATACCCTAGGGATGAAAATGGAAGGATGTTATGCTTGTCCAATTCGTTGCAAAAAGGTTGTAGGCTTTAAGGAACCTTGGGAAGTTTTACCAAAATATGGTGGTCCCGAGTATGAGTCTTTAGGAGCTCTCGGATCAAATTGTGGGGTCGATGATGTTAAAGCAGTTTGCAAGGCGAATGAATTATGTAATAGATATACCATTGATGTCATTTCTACCGGGGTAACGATAGGTTTTGCTATGGAGTGTTTTGAAGAGGATATTATAACAAAAACTGAAACTGATGGAATAGAATTAACTTTCGGAAATGGAGAAGCATTAGTTGCAATGGTAGAAAAAATCGCAAAACGAGAGGGTTTAGGAAACATTCTAGCAGAAGGAGTGAAACGAGCAGCAGAAGAAATAGGGAATGGAGCAGAGCAATTAGCAGTTCACGTGAAAGGGCAAGAAGTTCCTATGCACTCTCCGCGATTGAAACGTGCGTTAGGTTTAGGATATGCTATTTCTCCAACCGGAGCGGATCATATGCATAATTTAAACGACCAATTCTTAACAAATGAAGGGACCATTGAAAGATACGCACCAATTGGTATAATGGAAACAATTCCCTTAGAGGATTTGGGTCCAAAGAAAGTTCGCGCACTCATGTATCAAACTAACTGGCGAGTCGTATACAATTGCTTAGTACTATGCATGTTTCAGCCATGGAATCATCAAGAAATAGTGGAAATGACTCGAGCAGTTACTGGCTGGAATATCTCATTATTTGAATTAATGAAACTAGGTGAAAGAGTGACAACAATGGCTCGAGTATTCAACTTACGAGAAGGATTCACGAAAAAAGATGACACTCTCCCAGCAAGGTTTTATCAACCCAAAACTTCAGGTGAACTAGCCCATGTTGCTGTAGATCCTGTAATTCTCAATATTGCTCGAGAGAATTATTATCTCATGATGGGTTGGGATGTAAACGGTATCCCAACGGATGAGAAGTTGGA
>JABLTI010000046.1 GCA_013166835.1 Promethearchaeati archaeon
ATTGCTAGGACCACTCCAAGGGCAAAACAGATAGCAATGAGAAAAACTACAGCATTAGAAAAAATTCTTGTGAAATTATCTGGAAGCTCTTTGATTTTATCCAAGAAATTATTCAAATCTAGGATCATTAATTGATAGCTATCAGATTGCATAATATCACCTAAAATTGATATTCGAAAATCAACATAAAAAGACCACAAATAGACATCATTTTCCCAACAAACGTTAACATTAAATGTAATAGAGAAAATGATTATTTAACATGAATGATGATGAACAACTAATCCCTGAAGAAAAGGGAGAAACCTCAATTGATTTAGCAAAATTACCACAGGTGAAGAATCTTTCCCCCAGTAAAATAGCAGATCAATTTTGGTGTGAAATGCAACTCCATTTACGTTTACATCTTGGAATGGAACCCACAGAGGAAATGATCGTGGGATCACAAATCCATCGTTTATTAGAAGAAGAATTAGGACCAATTGTTGAGGTAACTGTTACAACCTTAAATGATGGTATTATTGCCTATATTCTACAGATTTACACTAAATTACAAACTCTGCTGAAGAAGGGAGTTACTCGAGAGCTTCCGGTGATTGGTAAAATTCAAGATATGTATTGTCTAGGAATTATTGACCAATTAGCATTTGAAGCTTCATCAGAAGATCAAAAACAAATGGTAATTACAGATTACAAAACAAGAAAGTCCAAAAGAGCGCCAACATATGAACAAAAAAGAAGAAACCGCATTCAATTACAAGTTTACTGGCATTTACTAAACGACTTAAAAAATGGAAAATTTACAATTGATATGTTTAAAGATTATTTTGAAATGCCAGAGGTATTAATACCTTCAGATGATTTACTGGACCAGTTACCAGAAGAACATAAAAAATTGCTGACTGATATAGAACCAACTGAGCTATTATCTAAAGTCTTTGACGCATTCCGAGGATTGCCAACGCTTACTGAAGAGCTAAATGCGATCTATTTATATCAAGTAGATCAACAAACCGTCCATTCTGATAGAACATTTTTCCATGAGGAAAGTTTTGAGGTGGATATGGATTGGGCTGTCGGGTATTGGAGAGGTAAAAGAACTCCTGTCGAATGTCCTCAGCAATGGATGTGCAAGTTTTGTCAATTCACTGATGATTGCTCACACTATCAAAGAAAAAATATGAATGAAAAAGAAAATAAAAAGAAAGAAAACTAAGACAAAAGAATTATTTGTCTTGTAAGTATTTTTGCCGTTTCTTTAAGGTTTTCAATAACTCAACTTTGATTGAGGATCGAATCACATCTGCATCTATTAGACCAACAACAATCAATGAATCTTCATTTTCAACTACTGCTAATCGGTTGACATTGGTTTGCTCCATTAAATCATCAACTTCAGCTAAAGTTGCTGTTTTATGTATAGTGACTACGGGTTTAATCATAAAATCTTTAGCTTCTATTTCTGGAGAAAGCATTCCACCTTCTTTTAGAATTAAACGTAAGATATCTCTTTCAGTGATTATCCCAATAACTTCACCAATACTGGTAACAAAAACACAGCCTTTATTAGATTGTAAGAGAACTTTGGCAACGATTGTTACACTATCATTTTCATCCACCATTGCAGGTGAAACCATTGCAGCTTCAACTAGAGATTTTGTTGTAAGAGACATATTCTTCACTTTTGAATTTTAATTAACTATACGATTTATTGTTCTTAAAGATAATTAATGTTAATGCCTTTTAATTGTTAAGATTTAATATGTAAATAATTTTTTAATTAGTACTTTATATTGTTTCTAAGTATTCATCTAGTTAGGATTTAAGCAATAATAAATTGTGTGGAAAAAGTATGAATCTAAAAAAAGCAATGATTAAGACTAGTTTCCTTTTTCTGACACTTCTCTTTACAACAAGTTTTCTCTTTATAATCAGCTCAAGTTTTGAAGACATTACACCAGAAGAAGCAAAAAGGAGAATCGATTTAGATCCAGCTATTTTCATATTAGATGTTCGCCTTCCTTTAGAATTTCAAAACGGTCATATAAAAGGAGCAATTAACATTAATGTCAGATACATATACAGAGATGCCTATTTATTACCTGAAGAAAACGAAACGGGAATTATTGTGTATTGCGATAATGGGGACAGATCAGAAACAGGAGCTCAGAAGCTCGTTGATTTAGGGAAAACAAATGTATCAAATATGCTTGAGGGATATCTAGGATGGTTAGACTTAGGATATCCATATGTAACAGGAACTGAAACTTCCCTAATAACTCCATCAGTGAATATTGGACTTGTGAGTATTATCTGTATCTCAATTATTGTGTTAATTATTTGGAATGTGAAGTTGGTTATCAAAAGTAAACGTGTTTGATTAATTAGTTGTTTATACGAATTATGTCTCAAAAATTTAATCAATTTGCTATTTTTAAACAAAATTTCAAAGTAGTGTTTTGAGACAATAATAGTGGTAATATCATTTCGATGTGCTAATTCCCAATCATTGTAAGTAAATCATTGTATCAACAGTCAGGTGAAAAAACAAATGTTAATTATGGAACACAAGGGATTACTGAAATTAAAACTAAGAATCCATAGAATGAAAAATCATAATCTATTATCTGAATGGCAATCAATCCGTTTAATGAATAGTAATTGTATTCCGAATGATGTTGTAAGTTGCAGCTCATGCAATCTTGCTAAATGTCTTTGTTATTTAACATATGAGGAAATTATTACTACAGAATTGCTTAATCGTGGATTATTTGATTTTGCCTTAAACAATTGCTTGAGATACAAAGTGACACACATCTATGAATGTTGAATTGTCAAGGAGTTTTACTTGAAAGAAAAGCTGGAAAATTAAAAATTACCTATTGGAGAAAAAAAGAGATGGTTATTAACGATTTATCCAGAAAAAACACTATTCAAATCCTAAAACATATTCAAGCTGAAAAAGGATTCAAGAAACTGACTGAGATTCAAAAGAAAGCTTATCCTGAAATTTTCTCAGACAGGAACTTAGTTGTAGTGGCTCCAAGTGGTGCAGGTAAAACTTTAATCGCTGAATTAATCGCACTAAAAGATTTAATCAGTGATAATAATGTAACCACTCCAATAATAACAAAAAACTATTCCACACAAAGCAAGAACGTAACTGAAATTTGTAGTTCGAAAACAATATTTTTGGTACCCTTGCGAGCTTTAGCTGAAGAAAAAGCAAATAGTTTAGTTATGGATTATCGTCATTTTAATTTGAAAATTCATATGTCAATGTCTGAAATAGACTTCAATGAAGAGGAAATCAGAAAATGTACAATAATTGGTAGAATGCCAAATCTGATTACCCATGTTAAGAATGTTATAGTGGATGAATTTCATTTACTAGGAAATCAAAATCGAGGTCCAGTTCTAGAAGCTATTTTGACTACTCTTCTCGGAAAAGTTCGTTTAATACTTCTTTCTGCTACCATAGCTAATCCAGAGGATGTAGCAAAATGGCTTGATGCCATTCTATTACACAGTGAAGAAAGACAAATTCCTCTTGATTACGATATATTGCCATCATTGGATCCTGATAAAGAAGTTACTCGTATAATCTCAAATAATATTAAAAATAATTCACAAGTACTAATTTTTAGTGGAACAAGAACTAAAGCAGAGGAGTACGCAGATTATTACTCAAATTTTATACACAAAAAGAGTAAACTTACAAGCAAAGGTGAAACTCAGAAAATTGAAGCTTTCCTACAAAGTCTTTCTTTACCAAAAGACACACTTGGAAACAAACAACTATATGAATTAGCAAAAAAAGGAACTGCATTCCATCATGCAGGTCTGGGCAGATTAGCGAGAAAAGCTGTTGAGGAACTTTTCCGTCAAAATCTCATAAAAGTTCTGTTTTGTACTGAAACATTGGGAGCAGGTGTTAACCTTCCTGCTCGAGAGGTTATAATTTTTGATGCAAAAAGATGGAATAATGAATGGCTTAATAGAAACGTTTTCCATCAAATAGGTGGAAGAGCGGGGAGACCAGGTTATGATATTTATGGTAAATGTACAGTTCTGGTCAGTGACTCTCGAGAGAAAAAGATGATCCGTCAGAGATTTTGGCAAACTTATGAAGAATCCTCCGGAATGAATTCTCCACTCATTTCTACTAAACCAAGATTTGATGAAATCAATAGTATGTTAATTTGTAGAGATGAGCTAGAGAAATTAGTTTTATCGCTTATTTACAATACCCATCCTACATTCCAGGATTTACTAAAACTTCTGAGTAAAACCTTTTTTGATTTCAATAGGTGGAAAGCATCAAAGAAAAAGGATTCAATCCTTGAGGAATGGCAAAAAGAAAGCAAGGAATCATTCAAGATTCTACTCAAACAAAGCGAAGATTTCGATAATGATAAATTACTAGGTTTGGAAAGATTATTTCTTGAAAGTGATCTTGAAATCACAAAAACAATAGATGGGGACGAGAGTCAAGCTATATACATTAGAGATAATAAAACACAATATACAATTTCTTTGGAAGAGGATCACATATTTTGCTCATGTTCAAATCAAAGTTTCTTGTGCAAGCATAGAATCTTTGTGTTTAAGCATTTACCTTTGAATACAGTGAGGAGGATTTTAGATAAAGAATTCTCTATATTAGAGAAGCTCATTGTTAATGGGTATATAGTTGAGAATACAAAAGGGGAATTTCGAACCACAACAAAAGGAAGTATTTGTGCTGAAATGGGTGTAACAAGAAAGAAATTTGAACAACTAAAGAATTGGTTGATGTATGATGTTGTATCAACGAATCCAAATCTAACTGAACTGCTATACTTCTGTGTTAAAATAATCCCAAAAATTGAAGATAGTGATTATTTTGTAGATAATCTGAGTTACAAACGCCCAATATATGAGCACGTAATTCTTGGTAGAGAAATTTTAGAAGTAATTAGGAAACACCAGCTGTATGAAGGAGATCTATTACGTGTTGAAGTAAGTCTTAAATCACTCATTGCTGCATTAACTCCCCTTACAGAATATTTGGGACTAACTAAATTATGTCAACAATTCAAAGATTTAGATAAAGTCCTATCAGAAGCACTAAGACATTCTTTCTAAAAAGGGAATCAATTTTTATGGGCCAGCAGTTATTTTCTTATCAAGTGATTTGAAAGTAAGCAATTTAAGACTTGATAATGATATGAACGGAATTGAGATTAAGAGAAAGATAGCTCCAACCAAATAGGAATATTGATATCCGTTTTGTAAGAATTGAGCAAGTACTCCTCCAATAATAACTCCGGGGATTTGGGCAAGTGTTCTCACTAAATACAACAACCCAATAAATTGACCTCTTTTTCCAGCAGGAGCAAGACTATGCATTAGTGCTCCTCTTGAGATGATATCTGCAGTATTAGCGATACTAAATGGTACTATAAACAAGATTCCAGTCACTAGAGGTTTACTGTTTCTAAAGAGAGGTGTTAAGGCAAAAAGTCCGGTTGTTACAGCAAAGAGTGCTCGAGAGATAATTAAGAATCTGTGCTTGTTTGTTTTATCAATCAAAAAACCGAAAGGTATTGAGAAGAGCAGAGAGATGATCGTCATTACTGTAAAAATAATCAAAACTTCGCCGTTTTGCAAAGATAAACCTAATCCAATCAATTCACCACTCGCGGGATTATTTGCTTGTGTTAAAAATATAAGAAGAAATGGAATATAGCAGCTTATACCAACATGAAGAAAGAAGTGACTAATAAGGAATCTAAAGAAATTCTTTTCAGATTTCATACTACTTAACCGAAAAGTTTGTTTTATTTCAGCGAACCATTTCTTTGGTTTAGTATCAATTTTAGATTCCTGAAAGAATAAACCTACAATGAGAAAACCTAGAGAGCAAATTGCTCCAGCAGCAAAAAACACATTTGAAGAGGATTTTAACAGCATTATCGCAAATCCTGCTACTGTTCCGAGCGAGGTACCAAAAAGTGCGATAGCATTAGTTTTACCAAGTTTTTGATCAGATGTTACGTCAGGTATTAATGAATTATTGCAAACGAAGGCTGCAGTGTTCATAATACTCATTACAACATTTAAGCCAACAATAATAGCTATGGATTTACCCAATGGCAGTAAGAATAAAAGAAGGGTTGATGAAGTTCCTCCAATAAGGATGAAAATCTTTCTTCTCCCAAAATCGAGTCTTAAATTGTCACTAATCGATCCTGCAATTATACTTGCTATGGCTCCTGTAATTGCTACAAGACTAACCATTAATGAGATTATTAATGGAGTATATTTTGTTAAATCAGCTATATAATCATTCAAAAATTGCCCTTGAATTGCAAAAAATATTGACCAAATAAAAGCACCTAGAGAAATGAGAGCAATATTTCTGTTAGTAGTGGTCGACATTGAAAACCTCTTATCTTTTCTACTAAATTGTGTATTTTCTTGATCAAGAGAATATTTTATTGGAACTGGTTCGGATTTTACTTTCCGATTCAAGCGGGAACTTTTGACTTTTTTCCAGAAGCTTTCGATTTAGGTTTTTCCTCTTTTGTGATTTCCGTTGGAGCTTCATCTATTGCAACGAGGTTAGATTCTACATCCATGATGGTATTTTCAATTTTCTTTTTCTCTTTAACGGAAGCTTTTTCAGTTTTCTTTGTTGCTTTTTTGGTTGTAGTTTTCTTCACTGGCTCTTCTTTCGTTTCTTTTTCTTCTTTGAGATCAGCTATTTCGTTTATTCCTGCAAGCAATGGACTAGATACTGGCTCTTCAATCGCTTCTTTGTCTTTTGTTTTCTGAGTCGACTCGCTTTCTTTTTCAGGGATAACTTCTTCATCGAATATTCCCATACTAGTAATAAAGAAGTCAGCAGTTTCATTTGGTAACCAAGCACAATCATCTATTTTTGCTCGTCGCATATTTCCTTTTAATTTCTTCATGAAAATCCTAATATCAGAAGCATGAGCAACAACATGACCACCAGCAGCAATTACTGGAACAAATTGAACTGAAGGACCAATATTAGCTATAACTTGGTTTGTGAAGATTATGGAGGTATTAAATGCAATTGCTATGCGTTTTAACAAACCAATTAATCTCCCGATTTTTTTCTGTCGGACAGGAAGTAAATTTAATTCATGAAATTCTGTACGAAATGGGGCCATTAATGAATCAATAACTATAAGTCCCGGATCCAAAGCCTGAACATATCCCGGTAAACGGTCAATTGCTTGATTCAGATACCTAAGTTGTTCTGCTTGTACAACGAAAAAATTATTTAGAAGATCTTTTGGTTCTATTTCGAACCGTTTGCCGATTTCTTGAATATGTTCAGCTTGAAATGAATTTTCCGTGTCGATGTAGATAACTGGTCTTCCTAAACCTTCTTGGTCTTCTGGGAGTTGAGCTGTTACAGCACAAGTTAAACAAGTTTGAGTTTTTCCAGTTCGATATTCTCCATTAATTTCTATAATCGTACTAGTGGGCATTCCCCCGCCAAGCAAATCATCCAGATTTTTTGAACCTGTTGTAAAATATTTTCTTTTCTTCATCAATCTTTCTGACTGATCAGCTGCTTTTTGGAATAATGGACCTCTGAAATTATCATCAGCAGCTCTAACTAAAGCTACCGCTGTCTTCTCACTTATATTTGGTATAGCAGTTATTTCCCCTTCTGTTAAAACACTCAAAACCCTCGCATCAAAAATGCCAAAATCTTTGAGTGCTTTCAAAGTGATTTTTGGTATACCATATTTTTTTGTATTTTTCTCACAAAATTTCTCAATTGCTGTATCTTGATTCTTTTTTACTGCCATTAAAGTCACACTCTTTTATGCTCTCTAATAAACTCAAAGGTTATTTTCTTTTTAAATATACAAAAAGAAAGGTGTCCTCGATTTTAAGACAGATATTTATTTTAGATAGAGCGAAAGTTTATTTGATAGTGTACAACGTCTGTAAATCATTAGACGAAACTATTCTTGGGTGAATAATTTGGAAGAAGAGCAACATACAATAGAAACACCGGTAGATGAACCAATAAAAGAAACTTTGGAAAAGGCAATAGCGGAAACTATGGAAGAACAAGAAGCAGAGATCATTGAAGAATCAGTCGAGATCGTTAAGGATGAGACACCGTGGTTGTTTTTTGATTATTCAGGAACCTTAGTAGATACAGTAAATGCCTTATCAAGAACATATACAAGATTTCTTGGCAAAGAATTTCCTCCAGATAATGTGAAGAATTTGTATAAAGATTATCCTAAATTAGGCAAAATAGCTTTGATGAGGAAGTACAAGTTCAATCCCTTGAAACATATGTTTGGGGGTAAGAATAAAATCAATGAAATTCGCAAGGAAGAGTTTTGGGATGGGGTTCGAGCTTTCCCAGGAATACCTGAAGTCTTATCACGATTACAGAAAATCGTTACTGCAAAATTAGCTATTGTTACTCATGAAACAGAATTAGATGATGAAGAAGATAGAGTGAAGATTTTTCAGAAATTTGGCATTCCAATAGTTTTTGATGCAATAATTACAGATCAATCAAATAAAAAAGAAAAATTTGATCAATTCATTGAGGAACAAGGAATAATCTATGGAATATGTATTGGTGATACACAATTTGACCTTGACTTGGGCAAAACACATAACTTTAGTACTATAGGAGTTACCTGGGGATTTTCATCTCGAGATGAACTTCTAGGAGATTTTGTTATTGATGGTCCTCGAGAATTACTTCAAATAGTTATGAGTCTTTTACATCAAATAGAACAGAAGAAATTACACGGGGATCCAATTTAGAAAGGAATACCAGGCGATTTATATGGATATCAAGAAGATTAGAGCTGAATTAAAATCCAGAAATAAAGAATCTCGAGAAGCTGCAGTAGATCAATTAGCTTTTGCTCAAGACCCAGAAACAATCCCAGACTTAATAAGAATTTTAGAGAAGGATCGTGAAGAAAGTGTTAGAAGAAGAGCTGCTCTTGCACTTGCTAGAATTGGTAGTGAAGAATGTGTAGATGCACTTTATGAAGCAGCAAAAAAAGATTCTGATGATGAAACTAGAAGGAATGCTTCTATTGCTTTGGGGAATCTTGGTGATGAAAGAGCAATTTTACCACTGTATGAATTCTATACATCACCTAGAAGAGAGACTTTTTCAGATAATTTGGATCGAGCTAGAGTGCATAAAGTTTTGATTGAACTCTCTGAAAAGAAAGCTCAAAGATCTATAGAAGAGTTAGTGGAATGGAGAAAGGGAAGAATAAAAATTAATGATTAGAAAAATTACTTTGTAGACTTTCTCCCAAAAACTTCAAAGTCATTCAATACTCGCAGAATTTCTTCAAATTTATCTTCAGGAATAATATTGATTATTTTCTTAATTTTGTTTTTTGTTATACTAAGGAATATCACTATAATGAGAATCGGAAGTAGGAAAACGAAAATAAAATACCACCAATTTATAATCCAACTTAGAACCTCTAAATTCAAGATAAAAGCATACACTCCTAATCCCGTTATGATTATCAGCTCAAAAATTACAGAAGCATTTAGAGTATATTGCCATGCTTTATGATTTCTTAATAATGTTCGAAAAGCAGCCGGATCAAAATCAGTTGTCGCTTCTTCTGAAATTTCATGTTTAACACCAAACACTTGTCTCGTATATATTAGCAAATATTTGATGTCAACTAAGGTCATATTTTCTATCCCACCTTGTTTTCGTGCCCGATTTATGAACCATTTTTTGATTCTATCCCAAGCAGAGATTACAGAATGTAAAAACAGGAAATAAATCAAAACAATAACATCAGCAATTAGAAACATATAAGCAAACTGATTCTCTCGTAATCCAAACATAACAATAGCCCAAATTAAAAAGTACAAAAGTGGAATAAATTCCAAAGAAAAAACTCTCGCATTCCAACCAGTTACAAAACCAAGAATGTATAGGATGCGATGAGAGACGAACTTTTCAAGGTCGCTCTCGCCGCTCAAGATGATCGATTTCAATGATTCCTTCACTACTTTCGTAGAGACAGGTATTTTGGCCGATTGTGATTGTTCACCGTTCAGAGCTATTATGCCTCCCCGACTTGACAATATTCAATAATGAAGTCGAGGACTTTTTGTTTTTCTTTCTCATCTAGTTCTCTGATCATGTCCAGTATTTCCCGGAATGATAATGACATTAAATTCCCAAATACTCCTCTGCTCTCTATTTCCTTTTGTAATTCTTTTGGTAAAGCCTCTTCCTTCACTTTACTTATTTCATCTTTTCCAATAATATTAACTTTTAGAGTATAAAACTTGGAAGGACCAAATGGTGCGGGAATGTGGTCGACGATTTTATATTTGATCAGAATTTTCATAATTTTTGAGATAAATTGTGGTGTTTTGTGAGTTAGCTTGGCAAGTTGAGCTCCTGTTCTTGGATTATCAATCAATAATTCAACCATTTCTTTTTGTGCCAAAGTTAATATTTTAATAGATTGTAAACCCACCACTGCAACAGTATCCTCATCTATCCTTAATAGCTCTGTTGAGGATTTTTTACGTGCTTCTGTGATGTTCTTTAGAAAATTATTTATCTCATTTTCAAAGGATTGCAATTGACTCTACTCCTAATGTACGTAAGTAGATACTACTAAACTAACGGGGTTGATATTATTTATAAGTTTTGGGTCGATTGTTAAAACTTTAAATTTATAATAAAGAGCTCCAAGAAATGATAAATTATTGATATCTTGGTCTTTTAACATAAACAACAGCAACAGTCATAATTATACCTATAATAAATCCTACAATTACAACTTGATTAATAGGATTACTAAATATTGTTTCAAGTAAAGCCGGAAGAACATTCAAAACTAGAGCTGAAATCTGCTGAGGTGTTTCGATAGCAAAGGCATTTGTAACTGGCGAAATATCTTCTCGATAATTAAAAGGAATACAGCTGGGGAAGAAGCCAGTTTTATCATTCAAATCTATTGAATCTTCATGTAGATTTTCACTAAAGAATGTTTTAACTATAGCATCTTTGCCTTCACAAATGGCAGAGAGTTGGTATTGGTTATCTTCAAGAAAATCATCTTGGAATATCAACATGGATTGAATCAATGGTTCAAGTAAGTCTTTATTATTTGTTAGTTGGAAAAGGTCGTTTAACAGAAATAGATAATCCCATTGGTAAATCTTTGAACGTCCTAAACAAGTATAAACATCATAGTGATACAACCAACCAGGAATTTCATCAGACAACAAACCGCTTTGAGTCAAATCGACTGTGATAGAAATATCACTTATTGCATAAAGATGACTGCCGCCAACATCTCGTATATTATTACCTATAATTGAATTCTTTGAAATCCCAAAAGTGGAGTGATCTATATTATCAAGTAATAAATTAGCTAATGAATCCAAGACGCTATCAACACGATCCTTTAAGTAGCTCATATCATCACTTTGTGTATAAGTAGCAAGATCTCTTTTCACTTGTAATAAAAATTCCATAACAAACATTGAACCTTTGAATCTTCTCAAACCTTCTGGCAAGATTTCTGGTAAAACAAGATCAGCATCATTTATTAGAGGATCAGCAAGAAGTGCAACGTCTAAAGAAGTCCCGAAATATGGACTGAACACAAAACCGCTATCCTCTCTTTGGCTATTTATGATTTCATTAACAAGACTAAAAGCATTTCTTTCTTCAATTTGAAGTGTTGAATCTCTCACAAATGAATGAGAGAGTAATTTATATACGTCTATGAGACCAGGGATATCTCCAGCACCTTGAAAAGTTCTCATATTAGTTATTTTTAGAGGGGCTGTTTCCGTTTGATATTGAATTAAATCAGTTTCCGAATCTTGCTTGTCGACAAAATACTTCTGCCACATATAGGTATAACCAGAATATTTCTGGTCTAATGGAGTCCAAGAAACACCAGTATATGGATCAAAAACATAAACAACCGAATCAAAAATCATTCCAATATGCAAAGCGTAATTACTGGTTATTTTTTGTGTTATTTCGGATAAGATTGGATCAGTTACTTGAAATAAGTTGTAACTGCTTGGATTCCAAGCAAAGGAGTTAGGTGAAGAGAGTTTCTTGATGTACATTAAGTATTCTGAAGCTATTTGAGGAGAAGTATAAATGTAATTTTGGAAGTCAAGATAATCATCTGTGAAAATATCTGTTGTAACAAAACTCTCATTATTAGACATTTGTTTGAAAGAATTCCAACTAATCCATTTATTGTAATTAGTATCAATAAGCGAATCGCCTATTCCCGCGACAGCGAATTTTGGCTCATGAAGAGCATATCTATTAATTGCATTCCACCAATTATTTACTGCTTCTGATATAAGTGAAATTGATGCGGATTCATAATAGGTGAAATATGGCATAAATTCTACTGCTTTTAATATCTTAGAACCTAGAACCATCGTATCACATAATAAGGAAATACGGTCATTGACAAAATCGTTATCCAATGGTCTTACGAATTTATTCCAAAATGCGCTGAAACCATTTTCATCAGGAGTCATTGAATTCAGAATATGAATTATTTGATCATTAGTTGCTACATTGTAGTATAACCAATTCACAATTTTTTCAGTCATAAAAATCCATTGTCTGTTGAACAGATATTCTTCTTGTTGGCTTCCTACAAATTCTAGAGCAATGTTTACATTATTTTTGAGAATTAAATATTGTATTTCAATATCGTGAGATAAACCTTCTAACCAAATTTGAAAATCTAACTCCTGTAAACCCTCGTCTCCATTTGTTATATCGCCAAGATCTCCATAACGAGAGAGATTGAATGGATTTTGATAATTCCAGAGAAAGATCCCTTCTTTTTCATTAAAAAGGGATGAGATACTTGATGTTGCGGTTTTTATTTGTTCAATTATTTCCTCATTTGAGGAATCATCAAAAGAGTATGTGAATGAATAACTTTGAGGTATAGAGGTACCTAATAATTGAGCTACAAAAATAACTGCTACAAGAAAGAAATTACCCATCATTCTTTTTCTTGAAATGATAAGTTTAGGCATAGTCAGGTACCTCTTCTAAACTAGTCCATATGACTAGCAATATTCTCAAATTAGATGTTTTTACGTTAACGTATTGTGTAATTATATCAAAACTACTTAATAACTTATTTGTTCACTATTTTAATCATTAAAAAAAGATTAAATCTTAAGACATATTCAAATTTTATGGAAAAATCTATTCATATTTTTAATAGCAAAAAAAAGGTATCCAGAAAAAATAGACCCTGGATACTTTCATTATAAGAATCAATAAATTTATTTCTTCTTTGAAACTAAAGGATTGCTATCTCGACCTTCACCATGAATTTCAACGAGACCAGCACGTTCAAGTTCTTCAAGCCATTTCTTTGCTTGGGCAGGAGAAACTCCAGCTTTCATTGAAACTTGATTTAAGCGCATTTCACCAAATTCTGTTAAATCTTTTAGGATTACAAATCGAGGTTCATTCTCTGCAATTTTTTGGAAGGCACGTATTTCTTCTTCTAATTTCTTGTATTCTTTCTGCAAGTCTTCAATTTTTTTCTTGGCAATGCTTAAATCTTCAACAGAACCTTCAAGTCTAGTGATTTCAAGTTCTCTTTGAGATAAACGATGTTCAAGGTCTTTTATTGCTTCTTTACTCTTTGAATCTGTGGATCTAAGTTCATTAAGTTCTTCTTCAAATTTACCGATTTTCTCATCGCGATTTGCTACATCGGTTTCTAGTTTCATGATTTTATCATTTAATGAATCCATTTCAACCAAGTTTTTCTTAGCGGATTCTAATTCCTTCTCTAAATCAGCGATTTTTTGTACTGGGTCAATATTTGGTTCGGGTTCTTCCATTTCTACATCAGGTGTTTTTGGTGGTTCATCTTCGGACATACGTCTGAGACCTCCTTATCATTCAACAATTGCCGAATTTAATTCAAAACAATTGAGAATAGGATTTTCAATTATCTAATATTACTACTTTAGATTTGATTTAAAATTATTTGGATATCGTCACAAGCGAAGTAATTCAGAAAAAATAATCTTTCAATGTAAAATTGAAAAAAGAATAAAATATATTTTTCACACTAGCCAGAGAAAGAACTGATCACATTATCTACAACATAATCTATCATATCAAGGTTAGCGGAGTCATGTGTTAGAATGTTTCCCAAGCCAATTGTAAGAGTATCACCTAGTTCTTCTAATAAATCATAAATTGCAGATTTCTCTGTGTATTTACTTCTTGCTATCAAATACCAATTATTATCAGGGTTAGTATACATGACGATTATCGAGGCTTGATTTTTACTTTGGATAATGAAGACATTATCATTATAAATAGAATAGAACATTTGATTTAAAGCTACCATCAACCCAGCAAAGAGAACATCGGTTTCCCATTTTTCTTGGTGCCCTCTATTCGGTGACCATAATAATTCGCCTGAATCCAAAGCTAAAACTGTAGTATCTAGAATAGTATTCGTTAAATCACTTTGATCATTATCGCTCAAATGTTAAACCTTCTAACACTTCCAATAAAACCTCGAATATATATTCTTTGGTTATAAAGTGATATTGCTTTTGTTGAAAAAATTGCTAGATAAAAGAAAAAAAGAAAGAGAATTGCTTCTCTTCTTAGATTGGAACGAAGATTACAATTGGATGACCAAATGCATTAGAAATGTAGTAAACTGCAAAAGCGATAGCTAATATGAGGAATAGTGATATCAAAGTAATCCAAATTGACCATTGCCAGTATTTGTCTCCTGTAGCAGCATGTGGTAATACAGCAGGAACTGTAAGTAAATATCTTATTACTAAAATAAAACCGACAGTAAGGAAGACATAGAACATAGATGAGATTGTAACTATAGATGCTAAAGCTGCCAAAGCTGCTGCAACTGCTTCAACAGCAACAACAAGAATTAATGAAACAAAGAAGAGTCGCAAGAAATAGCCACCATCCAGTTTTTTCCTTCCACAAATTAGTCTCACACTTAAGTATAATACTAATGTGAGTATGAGAAGGGTAATGACCATAATTAGCCACCATTCCCATGATGTAAAGTTAAATGCCAAATAGTTTCACCGAAAGTAAAGAAGGTATTATTATTTTTGTATTTTGTGTTTGAGGACATACAAGTGTCGATAAAAACTCATTTGTAGGTTTTTAAGAAAAATCAGAAAGTGTAGGGTAGAGCAATAACGCTTCAATCGCTATGAAGTGAATTATTTTGAAGGAATTTAAGACAGAGGATATTGATAAGAAGCAGTCTAATTCACTTCTCTCAAGAAGATTGTTAAAATTATATTTAACAACAGGATTATTCAGTTTTGGTTATAACTTTGTAACAACGGTTGAGTATGTAAATTTTAGACAAATAATGGGACAGATAGGGTTTACTAGTTCGACGAAAATTTCTATTCTTCTTATGTGTTCTCTCTTTGCTTTATGCTTTGGAGTAATCATTGGAGGAACGATTAGTGATTCATTGAGAACTAAATTCGGACAACGAGCTCCCTTGATTTTACTTGGAGGATTAGCTGGTTCGTTTTTGTTCTTGTTAATACCATTAATAACGCAACTGGCAAGTGAGTCGAATGTGAAATTTGGTTTTTTGATGTTACTCTTTATTCCAGCCCATATTTTTATTGGAATTGCTTTTGCACCCTGGTTGGCTTTAGTTTCTGATCTTTTCAGAAAAGAAGAAAGAACTGGTGCAGGTGTAGCTATTAATATTCTCAGTGCTGTTGGTGCAGCTATTGCGGTCATTATTTTTTCTAAATTACTTGTCTCTGATTTATCCTGGATAATATGGATTATTACTGGACTAGTTTTTGGTATTTCAGTTATTTTTACAGTTATATTAATGCCAAAAAGAAATCCAGATTATGAGTCAAAAGGACAAAAACGAGACATTTTGAAAATCCCAACAATAATCTGGAGATATGGAGGTAAAACATGGATTCTTTTACTGTTGACTAGTTCTTTATGGGCATTCAGTTCACATCTTGTAGAGACAGGAATTGTTGATTCACTGATAGAACGATTCAATATATTAGATACTAAAGCATCTTTTACTAGTAATATAATGATGGGAGTCTACATAGTAGTGTTACTTGTTCCTATCATCTTAATAATAAAAAGAATTGGTAAGGTTAAGGCAAGTATTCTTGCGAGCCTTTTTTATGGAATATTTTGTCTAATGTTGGCTACAATGGTTCAATTCAAATCAATTTACTACATCGTGATAATTGGTGGATTAGGAAATATCATGTTAAGTACACTACAAATTGCCTTACCTGCAGATATTGTGCCAAAAGGACGAGAAGCAAGTTTCATGGGGGTATTTTTCGTTTTTGGATCAATCACGAAACCATTTGCAACATTAATCCAAGGAATTATTTTAGAAGGGAACGAAAAAAGCATTTCTCTAAGTTATTTTGGAGGTTACCCATGGGTATTCCTGATTGCTGGTATTTGCTGTTTTTGTTCGATAATTCTACTCCTTTTCGTTTTAAAAATCAAAAAACCAGAATTAACAGATAAAGAGAAAATCACAATAGTTATGTGAAATAAAATAAGAAAGAAAAAATATGAGGTAAATTACCTCAATCTCTTTTATTTGGTTGTTACATGGTGACACTCAACAAAGTGAGTGGGAGATATTTGTATTCTTGGTGGTTCTTCCTGTGTGCAAATTGAAGTAGCAATAGGACACCTTGGATGGAAGTTACATCCTGGGGGTGGAGCTACAGGTGATGGAGGATCACCTTCAAGGAAAATTCTTTCGGGCTTTACAGTAGGATCAGGTATTGGAATAGCAGAAATTAACGCACGTGTATATGGGTGTCGCATGTCTTCAAAGACCTCTTCTACAGTACCAACCTCTACAAGTCTACCAAGATACATAACACAAACAATGTCAGAAATCATACGAATTACAGACAAGTCATGCGCAATGAAAATATAAGCTAAATTAAATTCACGTTGCAAATCCCTAAGTAACATTAAAACTGCAGCTCTTACAGATACATCGAGAGCTGATACTGGTTCGTCAAGAATAACAAATCGTGGGTTTAAGGCTAATGCTCGTGCAATGCCTACACGTTGTTTCTGACCACCAGAGAACTCGTGTGGGAACCTAAAAGCGTGGTGAATCATTAAACCTACTTTTTCCATTAATTCAATTGTACGGATTTTTAATTCATCGCCAGAGGCAACATCATGAATTAGTAATGGTTCTGAAATAATGTCAAAAGCAGTCATTCTAGGATTCAAAGAAGCAGAGGGATCCTGAAAAACAATTTGCATTTGTCTTCTCATTTCTCGTAGTTCTTTTTTGTCCAAAGATATTAGGTCAATCATTTCTTCATTTTCATTTCTGAAGAAAACATGTCCTGATGTTGGTTCTAATAAGAGAAGAATTGCTCTAGCTGCTGTTGATTTTCCACAGCCAGATTCGCCAACAATACCAACAGTTTCACCTTTTCTTACATTAAATGATATGCCGTCTACTGCTTTCAAGAAAATAGGAGTACGATTAAAAACAATTCCGCCACCAGCTACAAGAAAGTGTTTCTTTAAATTTCTTACAGCTACTAACAGATCGGGATCATCAGGTATTTCATATATTTCGTCTTCCACATCTACTTTTGGAGCTCGATAAATACCCATTCTTTGCTTTACTCGGTCCCAGAATGAAAATTCACTCATTTTGATCACTCTTTACTTTTGCTACTGAACTAAAGCTACATTATCTAACTTCTATATATAGTTTAACATGATGCATCAATATGTGTTCTCATAGTCGATTTCTATTGTTAAACAACACTCATTCACAAAAATAGTTTATAACATTTCTGTTCATTGTGTTTTTTCCTTTTTATGTAAAGAAAAGATTATATTTAGGGGGTTTTGAAAATAAAAAGTATTAAATTACTATCTATCCTTAGTATCCTTAGAAAAATTTTTGCTTTCAATAAATGTATAGTCGTTTATTAAGGTTTAAATTGTTGTTTGGTTTAAATTACTGTAGAGGAGAAATCGAATACTTTGTCGCGAAATAAAATTAATGACTTGGCATTAGCCAGAGAAACACAATTAATGTTTACTTACACAGAAGGATTCAGTCCTATAGGAAGTGAACTTAATCGGTGGAAAGGTGAAATTCTTGTCAAGATACCTCAAGGAGAACGAGCAATACCAGTTGAAGTATTGGTTCCCCTAAAGTATCCTGAATATCCACCAAAGGTTATTGTCCTAGAGAAGAATATTCAGCATCCAAATATTGAGAAGAACGGAAATGTGTTGCTGAAGATTACTCACGAGTGGAAACCTGATATACATGTTTATCAAGTAATTCATGCTTTACAAAATCTATTCAAAAAAGTTCCTCCACAATTTACTGATACTGCTGGTGCAAAAATCATAAGTAAAAAAGCAACAGTACAATCAATTGATTCTGCTACAAGTGCAAACCAACAAAAAGTGGATACTGTAAATCTAACTATAACATCTTTACAAGACGAAATAAAAGCGAAAGATGATGAATTACGAAAACTACGAGCGGAATTAGTAAAAGGATCAAATGAGAAAATTGCGATAGTGCTACCAAAAGATAAAGCTAAAAGTGAGAAATTAATGATACAAGCAAAAAGCATAGCAATTGCAGATCTTCTTTCCACTCTCGATGAGAAATTCAAAGATGGAGAAATCAGTCCAGTTGATTTTTCAAAACTTTACAGAAAATACACAAAAGAATTGTATTTAATTCATAAGGAATTAGAATCGAAATAAAAAGAGGAAATAAAAATGTCATATTCGTCTAAAAACAAATCACAAATTGAATTGGAAGCAGAATTATTCTCATGCATTGCTACCATAGATAATTTAAGTCATAGTTTTACAGATGGAATTTTGGATCCAGGAATGTATCGTCGACAATTACGAGCACTAATTAGAGATGCATTTAAGGCTCGCTTTCAGCTACAAAAACAAGGTTTTGATTTGGAAGGTTTTCTTGCTCGAGAGAATATTGTAAAGAAATATCCGTATGGCGCAGAAAAACTTCGATTTGCTGAAGGAGTTGTACCAATTACTATTGATGACTCTGTGGAAACCGTAGCTATGCCATTTGCTTCAATGAAAAATCTACCAGCAAAAAGCGCTGATTTTGTTGCAGGTGCTATAGAACTAATTGATTTGTTAAGACTTGGTTCCGTTGCCAGGGTTGAACTAATAGTTCCGAACCTTGATGAAATGGAAGCAATTCTAATAGATTTTCCAGGATACGGTAAAGATTCTGAGGTTGTCGAAGAAATAAAGAATTGGAAAGAAATGCTTGCAGCAAAACCACCCGATGAAGTCCTAGAAGAGGGCTTAATAAAACGATTAGAATTTGAAGCTGTAAGATGGTTAAATGGGTTCAGAAGATCATTAAGAAATCCATAAATCATTTTGATTTCAGTCTTTTACTACAAAGTATTTGAAAAATCTAACAGCTATCAAGAGGTAAGGCACATGCGTGGAAATCCTGTAGCATACAGAAACTTATTCCGACATTTACGTGAAATACTAAATTATCTTGAGATAGCATTAGATGCAGATTTCGTATTAGAAGAATTAAATTCTGCAATATATGAATGCGAGAAAACATTTGGTAAAAGACATCAATGTACCATTCAACTTCGAAATCAAATGAAGGATTTATACAAAAAATACATAGAAAGAAAGGCTTTACCACTTCAAGAAAAAGATGAGAAAAAACTGAGAAATAAAATTAACGAATTATTGAAGAAGTATTATCAAAAACCACCGACATAGATGGCTAGATAATTCGAAACGTTATAATTATAATTCGTCCCTAAAAATCCTAGTGAGGTAAGAAGAATCATGGGTTTAAGAGATATAGAAAAGAAAATTAGAGTAAAATCTGCATACAAAACAAAAGAAGCCGAATTAATGATTAATGATCTTGAACGTATGCTGGAAAATATACGTGAGCTTCATAGTCAGTTAAAGAAATTCGAAAAGAAATGGAAGAAAGATATAGAGAAAAATAAAGACTCCTATAATAAATTAGTGGAACTTAGACAAGAACTAGGATTACCAAATGAATTAGGAATATATGAATGGAAAGAAAGTGCAACATTTTGGGATAAAGTAGGTGGTGGAGATTTCTTCGAACGACTTGGTGTTGAGATCTTAGAAAAAGCCAAAGAAATTCAAGAATATACAGGTGGTTTAATGACTCTTGGTGAAGTTGTTTTACTTGTCAATAAAGATCGTCCTGGCAAAATTATTCCATCAAAAGATGTTGTAGAAGCTATTGAAAAACTTTCCAATGCTAAACTCATCCCTAAACCAAAAGAATTGAAGAGTGGAGTTGTCCTTGTAGAATTCATTCCAGCAAATCTATCTGATGATCAAGAAGAAGTTCTTGCTCTTTCGACCAGAAAAGGTTGGATTTCAATGGAAGAACTATTGCTAAAAACTAGATGGACACAAGAGAGATGTGAGCGTGCACTTGAATCTATGAGAGATGCAGGTATTGCTCGAGTAGATGCAAGTTATGCAGAAGGCAAGAAATATTACTTCCCAGGTTTAGGCGGAAGATAAAAGTTCTACTTGTAAAATGAAAATATTATCAGCTTAATTGCTGATAATCTTTATTTTTATTCATTATTTTCTTCATAAGTAAATTCTATAGTCTTAGGTTTTCTTCTCTTCTTTTTCGCAGGTTCTTTCTTAATCTCTTCTTCAAAAGATATTTCTTTTGGTGCTTCTTCTTTGTCTTTATCTTGCTCTTTTCTAAATTGGATTCCTTCCATAACATAGGCGTATACTAAGAATCCAGATATAGCAACCAGAATTAAAACACCAACACCGATTTTCCAAGGCATCAAATAATTCGGAAGACGTCCCATTGCACGCATTTCTTCTATCCACGTATAGTACGCAACTTTGGAGTCTCCAGAATGTGTGCATAATCCAGCAGTGCTGTGAGGTTCCAATAAAGGAGAATAAACCAAGCTAAGATAACCAGAAGGATAATCATAGATAGTATACCAGCAAAGAAACTCCAAATCGTTTTCGAAATTTTCAATAACATTGAAAAGATAACGAACGAATTCTCCTTGATAAGCAAAAGATCCACCATGTCGACTATCAGAGATAGTATAAATATTCGTAATTGCAAAATTCTTTGTAGTTAAACTAGTGAAATTGGAGAATTTTTCAAGAGTTTCTGATTCATTAAGAAAAGCGAGACCACCATATTTATCCGTAAATACTCTACAAGAAAGGCCATAAATATCACAAGAATTATCAAAATTACCAATAATTGGTTCTATATTTCTTAAATCAAAGGGAGCCTGATAGCGAAAGATGGAAAGAACTTGCGTGTCACTGTAGTTTGTTTTCACAAAATCATATAATTGTTCACACAGATCGACGTAATCATCGAGCATAACTGTATTGGTCATTATTGAACTAGAATAATTAAAAAATGATTCAAAGATTCCATTAATCTCTGAACCATAGCTAATATAATCTAAATCGATGATTTCCATTATATCAATAGTCAAATTTCGTAAGGTATTAACGACAGCAGTATCATTAAATCGTACAGTTGCTTCAGCTGGGGTAGAGTAAAAAGTGAAATTGTTGAAAGGATATGCAAATGTGGTAGTATTACTATAAATCACATTAATTGCTAAAGAAGCATTTATCTGAGGATATTTCGATAAATAAAATTCCTGCCACTCGATAATAGGTGTTAATGTATAATTCAGATGATCCCAACCATAATCTCTATGTTCAATTTGAGCACCCATCTCAATTGCTTTTTGATATCCAGCATCAATAAATTCTGTCGCACCATTCAAACCATTTATCATTGAAAAACCAATTTTAACATTTTCCCCATAGGATTCAACCATAGGAGCACTTGTTGTAAACTGGGCAAAGATTGGAAGGATTAGTAAGATGATAATTACAGAAACAGCAACTTGAGATTTTTTCAAGATTATCCACTTCTCCTTTTCTGAGAGCTTTTAGAAGAAGATTTCTTAGATGTAGTTGTCTTTTTCGGTTCTCTAGGAGTGAGATCTATAGTTCCAACTACTTTACCCTTCTTTTTCTTCGATTTTTTGGCTTCAAGATCAAGTCTAGTTCCTCGAGTATCAATTCGAGTTGCTTGTTTCATACGGATAACAGAACCTGTTATAATGAACATCGCAAAAACAACCACTAATTTAATGAGATCTTGCCAAATGATAACTCGGAACATAATAAGGTCATATGCTATCCCAATTGCTGCCCCAGAGAAAATCTGATTCCAAACACCCGATTCGTTTTCTAATAAGTCATAATCAGCTTTTGCTGTGATCGTTACAAAAATGGCTATAACAACAAGAATTGGAAGTGTAGCGAAAAAGAAGAGATTGAAGAGATATGTTTCTATAACTGAATTTATAGTTAAAGCAAAAGAAAAGCCCGAAAGAATATATAAAATGGATGGTCTGAAAATAGCTAAATGAGGTCCATCTGTAGGATGCTCTTCTGTGTAATTTTCAAGATTACGCTTAAGGAATACAGAAATCAAGATGAAAAATGTTCCAAGCGCTATGTACTTGAATACATTAATGTACCAATGATATCTGAGTCTGAACAAGTCAAAAGCAAGTCCAAACATGAAACCCACAAGGAGTATAGAATAACTTTTTGTTTCTTCAGAAAATTCACCACCAGATCTTCCTAATACCCGAGAGCATAAAATGCCACTAAGAACTAAAATAATAAACGAAGGTATTAGTGATCTTACAAGTAAATAATAAGAAACAATAATATTAAACGCAAAACCCATTGCCACGCCAGCAAGTAATAACCAAATAACGAGTTATTTTTATTTTATAAAATCTAATCCAAAAAGATAGGATTAATTAGCGAAATAATATCGATTGAGTATTCTAGTTTTAATCTCTTCAGACTATTAATTCTCAATATAATTTGAGATATTTTATTCTTTCCATGATTTTTAACATATAACAATTAAAAAATTAATCAAAAAAAAAGAAGTAAAAAATAAAAAAAAGAGAAAGAAAAGCTATTGCTTTTGCAATTCAATTTCTTTACCAAAAGAATGGGATAATCCTTTTTGTAATCGAAAGATTAACTCGGTAGCTTCAGCGAAAGTTAATTTAATAGCATTAACCTGATTTGGTTCAGCGAATTTTGTTAAAACAATTCGAACTGAACCACTCGTTAACCAACGACCATCCTTTAGATAGGGGTCTTCAATGTAAACTTGCATACTATTTGATCTCTGTTTATTGTAGAAATGAACAATGTCACAGATACGGGTACCATTATTATGGAAAGTGGTTGTTGTTTGTTCTGTTGCCATATATTTCAACTCTGAAAAATGTCCTACTTATTAATTCGCTGTTTTGTATTTAAAGACCCAAATTAAAAGAAAAATGAGAGGAGATTGACGAAAGTATTAACAAAAAGAGAAGAACGAGATTCGAACTCGCGCGTGCTTTCACACAATAGCTGACAAGCGATGGATCTTTCCTGAAACCAAAGATTCCAGGCTATCGCCGTACCAGGCTCGGCCACCGCAGCATGTTTTGCATCTACATCTGATTAGTACTCTTTTTTTAGTTTTCCGCTAGGAACGATTTTAAGCCTTTCCATACTTGAAATTACTTTTCAGTTTTTAAGACCCAAAATCCTGATCCTTTAGCTAAGACTTCAAATGAACCATATGCTTCTGTCAACAGTTTTTGCATTGATTTTAAGCCTTTCTTTTTTGGAACAACAATTTGTAGTGTTCCTTTCTCTCGCAAGTGTTCTTTTGATACAATAACAAGTTCGGTGAGTATTTTCTTCCCTGCCATGAGTGGTGGATTAGCAATTATGGAATCAAATACCAAGTCTTTAAAGGGTTCATACAGATGCCCTTGCTT
>JABLTI010000149.1 GCA_013166835.1 Promethearchaeati archaeon
CCTGCTGGTCCACCACCAATAATAGCAACCTTCTTACCTGTATCTGGTGGGATTTCAGGCATCCAAGCTCCATGCTCAAGATCATAATCTGCAACAAACCGTTTTAATTGTCGAATTGCTAAGGGTTCCTCAACTAGATTTCTCCTACATTCTTTTTCACAAAATGCTGGACAAATTCGGCCAAGAACCAATGGAAGTATATAATCTTTCTTCATTAAAGCAACTGCTTCATGATATTTGCCATTTGCTGCTAAAGCTAAATAACTTTGGACATCGCTTTTTGATGGACAACCATCATTACAAGGACCAATACAATCCCCAAAATGGTCCGATAACATTAATTCAATAGCTGATTTTCTTATATCAAATACTGTTTCGTTTTTCGTATTAATGATATCATTCTCCCTTGGATAAGTGGAGCAGGCAGGTAAGATGCGATTATTAATTTCAATCAGGCACAATCTGCAAGAACCATAGGGATCTAGTTCTTTCATCTTGCAAATACCAGCTATATGATCATTATTTTCTTTTACAAAATCCATAATAGTTTTCTTTTCTGGAAACTCTATTTCTTTGGAATTAAATTTCACTTTCATTTTCATCTTACTCCACAGTAATTGCATCAAACTTGCATACTTGATAACACGCACCACATTTTATGCAAAGATCTTGATTTATTTTATGCAGTTGCTTTTTCTCACCTTCAATCGCATCAGAGGGGCATCTTCTGAGACATGCTCCACAACCTGTACAATTATCATTAGTTGAATATTTTAGCAGAGGCTTACAGACTTTTGCTGGACATTTTTTCTGTCTGATATGGGTATCATATTCCTCTTTGAAATATCGTATTGTAGTAAGAACTGGGTTAGGTGCAGTTTGTCCTAAACCACACAATGAACCAGCTTTAATTTTTTTTGCTAAATCAATTAATATTTCTAAATCCTCTTCTCTTCCTTTTCCTTTAGAGATTCTATCTAGTATTTCCCACATTCTTTTTGTTCCTAAACGACAATAAGTACATTTTCCACAAGATTCATCAACAGTGAAATCAAGGAAGAATTTTGCTATATCAATCATACACGAATCCTCGTCCATAACTACCATACCACCACTCCCCATAATAGCTCCAGTAGCGGTAATTGAGTCATAGTCTATATGAGTATCGAATAATGAATATGGAATACAACCTCCAGAAGGACCTCCTATTTGTACTGCTTTTAATTTCTTTTCACTCTTTGTTCCTCCACCAATGTTTTCTAAAATTTCTTTAATTGTAATTCCCATTGGTACTTCTACATTTCCTCCTCGCTTCACTTTACCTGCAAGCGCAAATACTTTTGTTCCTTTGCTTTTTTCAGAACCGTATCTAGTAAATTTTTCCCATCCATTTCGTATTATCCATGGAATGTTTGCCCAAGTTTCAACATTATTTATATTGGTTGGTTTTCCAAGGTAACCTTTCGTGGAAGGATAAGGTGGTCGTAAATTTGGCATCCCTCTTTTTCCCTCAAGTGAAGCAAGAAGTGCAGTCTCTTCACCACAAACAAAAGCACCAGCTCCTTCCATTACACGTAAATCAAAACAAAATCCACTACTAAGAATGTTTTTACCAAGAAAACCCTTTTCTCGAGCTTGTTCAATTGCTATATTTATTCGTTTAACTGCAAGAGGATATTCAGCACGACAATAAATAAATCCATTATGAGCTCCTATTGCATATGCTCCAATTATCATTCCTTCTATAATTCTATGTGGATCGCCTTCCAAAACATTTCTATTCATGAAAGCACCTGGATCCCCTTCATCAGCATTGCAAACTATGTATTTTGGTTCACCCTTAGCTTCCCGTGTAAATCGCCATTTAAGACCTGTTGGAAATCCTGCTCCACCTCGTCCTCTTAAACCTGCTTTTGAAATAAACTCAATAATTTCTTCTGGTTTCATTTTGAAAGCATTTTTCAGTGCATTATAACCATCATATTCAATATATTCATTAATATTTTCTGGATCAATGTATCCTGAATTTTCGAGAATAATTTTTACTTGTTTTGAAAAGTAATTATCAATATCCCATGTTTCACGTTTCTTTGAATTGAAAGTGTCTTTTTTAACTAAATAATTCTTAACTACTTTACCATTAATAATATGATCTTCAATGATTTTTTTAACTTTATCAGTTGTTAGATCACCGTAAGTATAAATTGCATCTTCAGTTACAATGTCCAGAAGGGGTTCACGATAGCACATCCCTATACAGCCGACATTCTTAACTGGGATGTCGATTTTTCTCTCTTTAAGATTCTCGAGAAGAATTTTCTTAATTTCTTCAGCACCTGCTGCAATACCACAAGAATTCATACCAATGCAAATTTTCTCTATCATTCTAATTCATCTCTTTTTATCTTTTTTACAATTCTTCTCACTGCTGCAGTAGTAAGATTTCCAAAAACCTTCTCATTTACCATAATTACTGGTGCAAGACTACAACAACCGAGACAAGCAACAGGTTGTAAAGTAACAAGACCATCAGGAGTAGTTTCATTTTCTTTTATGCCTAATTCGTTTTCGATTTCTTGAGCAATATTCACCGCACCATTAACATGACAAGCTGTTCCATGACATGTCTTTATGATATATTTTCCAAGTGGTGAAAAATTAAATTGAGCATAAAATGTTGCTACACCATAAATTCTGCTTAATGAGATTCCTAAATAATCAGCAAGTTTTTCTAAAGCTTCGCTAGGTAAATAACCAAACTTTTCTTGGATTTGCTGTAATAAAGGAATTAGCGAATTATTTTCTATTTTATATTCATTGAAGAATGCTATGTCCATATTTTATTCACCATAGTAGGTCGCAAACGATTCTACATTTCATACCTATAAGATTTTTGATAAGTATTATACACATAATTTGCTGTTAGATAAAAATCAAATTAGATAAATATTCTGTTAAAAATAAAATAAAGAGCAATTATTGCCCTTTTAGAAAAATTAGTTTTAAATAACACCTTGTGCAAGTATAGCTTTAGCAACTTCCAAGAAGCTGGTTATATTAGTACTAATAACATAGTTTTCACGAGCATTAAATTCTACTACTGTCTTGTATGCTTGTGAATGAATGTTTATCTAATACTGTGAGTCAATCAAGAACTTCATCTTTAGTCCAAGAATATCGTAAGCTATTTTAACTCATTTCTAAACCAGAAGTTGCAACACAACCAGCATTTGTTGCTTTGCCTGCCCATGATATTCTAAAGTGAATTACTCTTTCAGGTTCCACGAGTCTCTCGATGATACCATTTTCCATAAAATCAGGATATTTCTTAATTTTATTTAATAATTACGTTTTCAGGTAAGTGGACAACAAATTTGCAGTAAGGATATCCGCTTAATGCTGTCTCATAAGGTTCGATCTTGATTGGTTGCTCGAATAATTGCTCGTAATAATCTTTGTACCATCCCCCACTACATTGACAGAAATGCTTCGAAACCTCATGTTCAGATCCATCTTTTATTGCTCCACGAACCCAAGGACAGAAACAAGCATAAAATCTTTTCTTTCTCAAATCGTCAGTTTCTAGCGATTTCTTAATTTGGTAAGGATTCTTGGATACATAGAGAATATTACCTTCTCTTTTACCAAGTCCTGATGTTGGATTGTTTTTCACATATTCAACAACGTCATCATCCACAATTTGAGCAAATGCAGGGGTTCCATCATCTCTATGCTTCTCAAACTCCTTTATTCTATCTTTTCGCTTCTTTTCAAGAAAAGCATCTATCCCTAATTTGTGATAATCCTTTCGATCCTTATCCATATCCCCACCTAATCCTTGGTGTAAACATGGTTTTAGTAATGCAATTAATTTATCTTCCCCAAGTATTTCTTCCACGCGTTTCAAAGCTATCTTTGTAAACTTTGGTTTCTTTTCAGGATGAATGCCTAATGGAGGTATAGTTAACCCCTCAAGTATTTCATCTCGGGTAGCTTCACTATGCCATTCATCGATTCTCGCGAAAAGATTATCCATTGCATTGTAGGATTCAGCAATATCCCATATTGCTTCGACAAAATCATTTCTTTTTGCAAAATGAGCATAATTGAGTAAAGCTCGTATAAATTCAAGTACAGAATCTTTATCTTGGGTAACAAGGAATTCGGTATAATTCACTAACTCATTAACGTTTACAGTTTCTATTGTTTGTTTCTGCTTCTTAAGATATTCTTGATATTCAAGCAATTTTCCTATATAATCTTCTATTCTTTTCTCATCAATTTTGTTTTCTGCTAAATGCTCTCTGAATTTTTCTACTTTCAAGCTAAATCCCATCAACTATCGTTTAATTACCGATATATGATGCTATTACAGGATTTAAACTTTCGCAAACCCTTTAGAATTATTTCTTATCGAAATGAGAAAATGCCCCACTAACATTATTCTAGGTGGATAGAATTAGAAAAAAGAAGTTATAAGGGCAAGAAAAAAATTACCCTTAATTAAATTAATTGTTTAAATTACACCTTGTGCAAGCATTGCTTTGGCTACTTTCAAGAAACCAGCGATATTGGCACCAATAACGTAGTTACCGGGAGTACCGAATTCTTCAGCAGTCTTGTAAGCTGTGTTATGAATGTTGATCATGATTTTGTGAAGTCTATCTAAAACTTCATCTTTTGTCCATGCAAGTCTCAAGCTGTTTTGAGACATTTCAAGACCAGAAGTTGCTACACCACCAGCATTTGCTGCTTTACCTGGACCGAAGGAAATACCTTTCTCAATGAAATAGTCTACACCTTCTGAGACAGTTGGCATGTTTGCACCTTCGCTAACAGCTATACAACCATTCTTAACAATTGCTTTAGCTTCTTCTAAGTCAACTTCGTTTTGGGTTGCGCTTGGGAAGGCAACATCAAAACCTGGTACGTACCATGGACTTTTGATGTCTTTGTGTTCATTGTAAGTGTAGTATTCAACACCATCGTATTTCTTAGCGTATTCGCTAATTCTTCCACGTTTGATGTTCTTCAAATTCATAACGTAAGCTAATTTCTTCTTATCAATACCAGCTTTATCAATAATGAAACCAGTTGAATCTGAAAGTGTAATAACTTTACCACCTAATTTGTTGATATTTTCAACTGTAAATTGAGCAACGTTTCCAGAACCAGAAACTGCACAAATTTTGTCTTTGATACCAGCTTTGTCTCCACGAGCTTTAATCATTTCTTCAGCAAACCAAACAGAACCGTAGCCAGTTGCTTCTGGTCTACCAAGAGAACCACCATATTCTGGGGCTTTTCCTGTTAAGACACCATGGAAAACGTTTTTGATTTTACGATATTGACCAAACATAAAACCAATTTCACGACCACCAACACCAATGTCTCCTGCTGGAACATCAAAATCAGCGTCAATATATTTGTAGAGCTCGGTCATAAGTGATTGACAGAATCTCATGACTTCACCATCAGATTTACCTTTTGGATCGAAGTCAGATCCTCCTTTACCACCGCCCATAGGCAAACCGGTTAAAGCGTTTTTGAATAATTGTTCAAAAGCTAAGAATTTAAGAATACCATCATAAACTGAAGGATGGAATCTCATACCACCTTTGTAAGGACCGATGGCACCGTTGAATTGAATTCTGAAACCTCTGTTAACTTGAACTTTGCCCTTATCGTCTACCCATGGAATTCTGAAGTGAACTACTCTTTCGGGTTCTACGATTCTCTCGATAATTCCAGCTTCTACGAATTTAGGATATTTTTCTAGAGCTGGTTCAATTGAATCCAAAACTTCTTTGACTGCCTGATGAAACTCAGGTTCGTGTTTGTTTCTTTCCAATACTTGCTTGTAGATTGGATCTGTAATCTTTCCCATTTTGAATTTACCTCAATAACGTTTCTTTGCGGGATAGTTATTGACAATAAA
>JABLTI010000256.1 GCA_013166835.1 Promethearchaeati archaeon
AATGAATATTTTCATCATTTTACTTTTTTTATTTAGTTCTTTGTATGGTGCTTTTTCTTTAGAAATTAACTCATCTTCACCTGAAATTCCTAAAGCTGATAAAATCATTACTTACGAGTCTATTGCTTATATATGGAAAGTAGAAGAATCAAAAATACAATTATTGGATTGTTCTAATGCAACAGAGCCACATTTTGTTAATGAAGTTCAGATATATGAAGATTCATTTTCCATGAGTTATTATGTACAAAATAATATTCTTTATTATTGTGTAAATAGTTACTATTTAACCTATTTAAAAATCATCGATGTAAGTGATCCTCAAAATTTAGTACCGTTGGGACATCTAAATCTAGAATGCAGTTTCATTTTGCTAGACAACAAAATTTATGTTGAAAACGATTTAATCTATATTCTCGGTTTTAATCTTTTTTGTAATGATAGACTACTTGAACACATTGGACGATCAGCTCTCTTCATAATTAATTGCTCTGATTATTCTCTTCCCAAATTAGAGCAAAGCCATTATTTCACTGGTGCTCCTTACATTAATATTTTTGTTGAAAATGAAACAACCTTTTTATTGAAAAATTACAAAACAAATAATACTGGATTTGATATCGTAAAAGCAGCAGATAACACTACTTTATTATTGATTGGTGGATGGAATGATTCTCTTTTAAATGAAACCATAATAATTGATAGCTTTATCTTAAATAATGATTCATTATGCTTTGTTTATAATGAAGGTTTAATGATGTTTAACATTGCAAATAAATCTTCACCAGAATTAAAAAGTACAATTCAAAGTGATATTTTCATTAATGATGCTTGTTTATCTAATACTAATCTCTATCTCATTGGGAATAATACTATTGAAATTTACAACATTGATGTAATGGGAAATCTTGAGCTACTAAACTTGTGGAATTTTGTAGATGATATTGGTGGGAGTTTTTTTGATGGGGATATGTCAAATAATCTTTTGTATATCTTAAGGTCTTCTAGTTTTGAGGAACTTTACTTCTTTATCATTGATGTCGAAGATGGATTTCATCCTGTAATGCTTTATCCTCACTCCGATTGGAAAGATAAATACTTACAAATACCACTAATGGGTTATTTAAAATGGTTACTGATTTTTAGTTCATCAGTAGTTTTAGTTGTGATAATTCTAGTTGTTAGAAGGATTAAATCTAGGACAAGTCATTACGGACAATAAACATGATTCTCTTGTTTTAATTATTAACTCATTGGTAGAATAAGACTACGGAACTCGTCCAATTTTATTTTATTCAAAAACTCAAGAAGATCTCAAAAAAATGCTCAGGACTCCCACTGCTTCTTGCAGGGCTAGCAATCCGGGGCGGGAAGGACAAGCTTAGTGGATAAAGAACTGATTATTTAAACAATTACTTGTGACGCTCGGAAGAAGAAAAACTCTTTAATTATGGTCCGTGAACTGTAAAATAGTTAACATGTGATAAACCATGCCAAACCAAAATAAGGAAAAA
>JABLTI010000150.1 GCA_013166835.1 Promethearchaeati archaeon
CAAATGCTAGTTCCTTTGAGAATTTACCTGCTTGGCTTAATGAATTGACTAAGAACAATTACGAAAGGATTGTTCCAATAGTTCTCATTGGTAATAAAACCGATTTAAGAGGAACTGTTCCTTGTTTACCAAAAGAAGCTGGACAACAATATGCAAAAGCTCTTACAGATTGGACTGGTTTCGAAGTTCCATATCTTGAAACTTCAGCAAAAACTGGTTTAAATGTTGATGAAGCATTTATGTTACTTTCAAAACAAATTGAATCTTTCCTCGATAAATATCAACTTCGTGGTTAGATCTTCAATTTCCATAGTTTTTATTTAGACAAATGCATGCAAGTAATATTCTAATTGTTTATTGATTTTCGAAGTTCAATCTAAAAGAAATCCTTTTTAATCGATGAATTTTTAATAAAGAAAAATTACTTCTATACTACGAAGTAAAATTAGGTTGCATATCGATGTCAAAGACTAGAAAGGCAGTCGAAAAAGAAGAGGATAAACCCTTTTTGGATAAATTGCCGTCTAAAATCCCGTTTGCCCCAATTGTGAGAAGACCAGACTATCAACTACGCCATGTAAGATTATCAGCTCCAACTGCAATTCCAATCCAACTAATCCTAGCAGTTATCTTTATCGGATTATTCTTCATTTACATTGGTGGTTTCTATGATCTCGCTCAAGAACCTCCAGCCTTTGGCCAAAATCAAGATGGAAGTCCAATGGTAATTATAAAAGAATTGAATCATCAATTTCTAGTTGAAGGTATGGCTGCTGGTTTTCTGATGTTTATCGGTGCTGGTGGATTCTTTTTAATTCACTACTCTACACAATATGCTTATTCCCAAAGGAATGCCACGATACTCCTGATTATGGGTATAGGTGTAGTAGTTCTATGTTGGGTTGCAGTAGTATTCATACTGCGGCAGAAAATAGCATTCTAGTGATTAGCAAATTAAAACAAGGAAATAGCACTGCTATTCCTTAATTCTTCTTCTTTATGTAAGTCAAAATTTGATAGATAATTGATTATGAAAAATAAAGTAAAGGTAAGTGAGTCAGAAATAAGCTTTCCGTACTAACTCTTACCCAATAATTGATTTCAGAAATTAATCTTTCTTAAAGAATTCCTTATCGATAATTTCTATGAAGTCTTTCTTCTTTTTTGCACCAGAGAAATAACCAACATTTTCACCTTCTTTGAATAAATAGAATGTAGGTACATATCTGATTTGGAATTTCATTGCTGCTTCTCGTTCTTGATCGGTGTTTATTTTAGCAAATGCCACTTTTCCTTCATAGGTACCAGCTAAGTCTCGAGTAATTGGATCCATAATCTTACAAGGTGGGCACCAGGTTGCATAAAAATCAATTATAGCAAATTTATTCTTTGTAACGAATTCTTGTATTTCACTGCCTTTTAGTACTTTTACTTCACCATTTGTATCTGGATTTGCTGACATAATATCACTCACAATTTTCAATTTTATTTGTTCTAATTCTTTATCTTCTAAAGTCATGTTAACTCCTCTTTTAATAAATTTGACTATTAACATTTTTTCGTATTAATAGAATTGATTTCTTTAATCATTTCTATTTTCTATGTTAAATTTCTCTTAATTTTATTTAAGAATTCCAAGTTAGTAAATAAGTTAAACAACATTGTTTTCCTTACTTTGTAAATTAGAAAGTGTGAATTTTTTTCTGAAAAAACCTAACCTAAAGAAATCCAAATCAATTGATAAACAACAAGAGTGTCTGTTTTTGGATTTCAAACATCACCTTTTTTTTGAAATTATGGTTTCAATTTTTCATTTAAATCTCATCAAACGTTTTTTCTATTGAATAGTTAGTCAATAGGAAAATTATTATTAATTAAAAAGAGAAATGTAATAGTAGTTTTCTTGGAAGAAGGCGATTAAAATTAAGATGACTAGAAAAAAAGCTGTATTATGTATAGGTTTGCTTACATTAGTTTTTTACATTTCTTTGTTTGCTGTTACTAACAGCAAGGTAGAATCTAAAAACTATCAAGCCACATTAAACTATGGTGATTATTACCATATCACATCTAGAAGAAACTTGACTGATACAGGTTCAATAGAATGGTCATTCACTGGCTCTAATAATTCAACTGGTATTGAAGTAAGGATATTTGATGAATATAACTTCACTGAATTCCAAAATGGTTCTATAGCTTTCGGTTATCTTGAATCAGATGGCACTCATTACATAGATAGTGGCACTTGGGATGTTCTTTACAATAATAAGTGGACTGTTGTTTTCATTCACAACCAATTACTCGGTGATCCTACTAATCTAAGTATAGATGTCAATTTTAATAGAGGTGGATTGATAGAAAGTGAATTGTGGTATGTTCTAGGTATCCTTGGAATATTTATTGTAATCGTTTCAATTTTCCTAATAAATCATCTTCTTCAAGCAAAGAAAAAGAGTAGTCTAGAACAAACTGCTCATGGTACCCCCTCAAGTTTTGATCGAGATAGCAAAACACGAATGATGACCAAATTAGATAAACGTGAATCACGAATTCGTAGAGAACGCATTCTGGAAGGTGGTACACTACCGACTTTAACTGAATTAGTTGTTTATTTCCCATCAAATAATGTGAAAATTACCACAGCTGAAATTGATGTTCGAGGAAAAACTGCTATAAAATCAATTGTCTGGATAAATAATCAGGCAAGTTTTGTTGATGTTGATGGTTCCTTTATTGGAACTGTAAAATTATTCAAAGGAAAGAATCCTATAGATATAGTAGCGATTGGTCCTTATGGGAATATTTTAACATCCTCTATGCAAATCAATTGCGCATCAAAAGATGCTCCTTCAACTCAATCAGCTAGTCCGGGTTATCTTATACCTGACCAAGCTTTTGATATTAGACATGACATTGCATCAGGTGCAATTCAACCATCTCCTGAGGTTCAATCAGGAGCTATTCCTGGTGATAAATTAGTTAAGAGAAAGAGAGGAAAAGACGAATCCGTTTTTCCAGAAGTAACTCCTGCACAAACTCGCGATTCGATTATTGTTCCAGAAAGCGAAATTGATCCTTCAGTCCTTGCGGCTTTGAAAGGAGAACCACTAAGTGAAGAAACAATTTCAGTGCAATCAGTGGTTTCACTTGATGAAATTGAACCTAAAACAACTGCTGAAATTAGTGAATCTGAGATACCTCCTATTCCAGAAATTCCTAAGGATATAACAGAGAAGGAAGTTCCTGAAACTCCAACTATTGTTGAAGAAGATGAAGAAGCTATTGAAGAATCTGTGGATCTTCTTGAAGAATTAGTGGAATCTGAAGGGAAATTTGAACCAGATGAAATGGTTCCGAAACAACCTGGTGAAAAGGTTAGTGAGGAAGAAGACGAACTAGAAGCAATCGAACTTGATGAGTTTAAACCACTACAGCAGCAAGAAAAAGGTACACAGGAATTAGAAATAGAAACAAAAACCCAAAAACTGGATGATGATAGATCAACCGTAATTCTCCAATCCAATGGAGTATTAAAAAGCGAAGACGGGGAAATCACTCAAGTTCTCAAAATTGAGAAGAGGATTGAATGCATTGAAGGAAAATGGTTTTCCACGTTAGGAATTGCTAATATTTCTAATTTTGAGATCAAAAAATTAGAGCTAATTGAATTTATTTCTAATACAATGGAACTCTCTGATGAACTTCCCACGAATGTAGAGGATCCTGTAGTTGATACCTTGCCAGAAGGTGTTAAAGTCACTTGGATTGCAAATGATGTAAAATCACAAATGAAAATTTTCCTTACCTATACTGAACAAGTGAATCCTTTAGAAATAATTGGTGAGGAACAAGCAAAACCAAAAGTAATTATTAGAAAATAAAATTGGAATATAATTATTCCAATATTATTTCTTCTTTTTCTTTATAGTCTGATATTTTTTCAGTATAAGTTCTAAGACTTCATAGTCCGTTAAGATGCCTTTGGGGGGATCTTTCACTTTACGTAAACGAAGTGGAACTGTATCCATTCTATATGCTGTGCCTTCTGATTCGACCCCAGCAATTGTGACTGGAAAAACAACATCAGCAAGTCTAGTTGTTGGTGTTTCATATGGATCCAAAACAATTAGTGGGATTTTAGCGAAATGCTCCATGACTTTTCGAGGGGAATTTCCAACAGGATCGGATGCAACAATAAATGCGGCGTCTGCTTCTTCTCTATCAAAAACACCTGTTAATGAGAATTCACCGGGATTGTATTGTGGATAACCTCTAGTAAGTGATACTGCAAAAGGATATCCCAAGGTCCATGTAAGGACATTTTGAGCTCCAGTAACATTATAATGTCCTCTTAGTGGCATAACATAGAATTTTGTATAACTATTTAGATCTCTCACGAGACTCAATGCTGCATCTACATTTCTGTGTTTACCTTTTGTGGATGCTAAACCCAAACCAAAAAAGAGTACTCCATGTTTTGCATTCTTCATAATTTCAGCTAATTCTTTTATTTTCTCAACTGGTATTCCTGAAACACTTTCATCCTTTATTTCTCTCCCTCTGATTATTGCTCTTAAAGCGCTAATGAATTCAAAATCGCCATCTGGTTCAATTTGTAAAAAGTGATTCGCTAATTGTGCTGTTTCTGTCTTCCTAATATCTATTACTACAACAGTTCTTTCTTGGAATCCTTTCTCTCGGAAAAAACCTCGAGGGAAAGTTGTGTATCTACTCATATGTCTTGGATGAGCTTCCATAGGATTACATCCAAGATATACAATTAGATCGGATCTATTACGAACTTCACCAAGCGTACATCCTGCAAGACCAATTTCTTGTATTGCTAAAACTGAAGGCCCATGACAAACTGAAGGACAATGATCCCAAATAGCCCCTGCTTCTTCAGCCAGTTTAATACTTTCTCTATGAGTGTCGGCATCAGTTGATCCAAACCCATAAAAAATTGGATACTCAGCTTTTATCAGAATTTTCGCTGCTTGTTCAGCTGCTTTCTCATAACTTGTTTCTACTAGTTGATTTCCTTTTCTAATAATTGGCTTTAGTATTCTCTTTGCTTTTTTACGTCCCTTAACCTTTGCTGCCCCTAGCTGACAAGCATTTCTAACTTCTAAGATTTCATTATTCTCTATAACAACCTCAAGATCATCACATAAACTCCCGCAAAAAGGGCAGACAACATCACTAATAACTTCCATGTAATGACCTCATTTCTCTTTATTCTTTTCAACAAGTAATTTTGCAAGCAAGTCTTCTACTTTTGGAACTGATTTTTTTGTTTTTCTAATAGTAGCTTTTACACCTTTAAAACGGGGAACTCCTATACCTGCTTTTCCAGTAGGAATAATCCAATTTGCATAGATCCCTAGAGGGATGAATATTATTCCTTTATGTGGAGCATCCGTTGATTCCTTTGCTTGAACAACAATTTTCCCTACAGATGTTTTAACCTCAATGTTTTGATTTGCAACAAGTCGTAATGTATCTATATCATTAGGATCCATAAAACAAACGCCAGTAGCCTCTCTTGCTTCCTCTGAAATTTTGATGCCAGCTAAAGTAATACCTTGTTCAATTGTTCGTCCAGTAGTTAAAATGACTTCAAGAACATCAATAGGTTCAGACATAGCAGTTACCATTCAATCTTTATCAATTTTAACAATTGCTATTTATTGTTTAAAGTATGTTAAAACTGCTTTGATAATTTTTCCGTTAAAGAAGATC
>JABLTI010000151.1 GCA_013166835.1 Promethearchaeati archaeon
ATACCATACATAGCTGCTCCAGCTGCCCAATTATATTCAGCATATTTTGTCATGAGGATATAAGTCATATATCCTCCATAGGATCCACCAAAAACGCCAATTCGATTGGAATCAACATATGGTAAAGATTCAAGATATTTCTTACCATACACATAATCCATAGCATCTCCTCCACCTAGATCTTTTACATTTGCTTTCAAATACTCCATTCCAAAACCCGTAGAACCTCGAGGACTGGGACCTAGGATTACAAAACCCAACTGAGAGAGGATTTGTAGTATTGGTAAGAATAATAGACTTAATTGTCCCCCTGGTCCTCCAGGATGAAACATTAAAGCTGGAGCTTTTTCTCTTCTCTCTATTTTTGGTTTATAGAGAACTGCAGGTATCTTTAATCCATCGAAAGATGGATATGTAATATCTGTTCCATTTATCAGCTGCTCATCTGGAATGCCAAGCTCGGGTTTTAAAATAATTTCTTCTTCATCAGTCAAAAGATTATACAACGCTAAACTCATTGGTGTTTTCGGATCACTTCGAGCATAGACGACATAATTATCATTTAGGCAAAAAGTCCCTTCAATTACTACTCCTTTAACATTCAGGATATGCTCTTCTCCAGTTTGAACATCATACACTACTGGAATTCGCTCAAGACCTTTGAAACGGATGGTTAGTAATTTCGAATTGTCTCGACTTATAGCTTTGGGATTTTCATCATATTGCTCATTCCCAAACCAAGTAATCTCGTTCTTTGTGAGATTGAGGACACCTGCTTGCCTTGTCTTTTTTCCATTAGTATCAACCACCAAATAATTCCCATCTTTTGAAAGGTCAAGAACCCATTCACGGGAGTCTGGTGAGAAACGATATAAAAGATGATTTTCTTTACCATTTGCTCGAACAGCCCAGATATCCAAATTTCTTCGATTATCTGTATCATTAGCACTATAATATATCCAATCTTTGACAGACCATAAAGCGTATCCCCTGAAAGGATTCTTTTGATCTGTTAATTGAGTGACTTTTTTTGTTGCTAAATCCATTTTGAAGAGATTGGTCTGACCTGAACGTTTCGAAAGAAGGAGTAAGAATTTACCATCAGGAGAGATATCTGATGGAGACTCGTCGAATTCATATGAAGAGCTTAATTGGAGAATTTCCTTTGTTGAGAGAGCTAGCTGGAAAGCAGCGAATTGCTCGTTCCCTCCAACATCGCTCCCATAATAAATGAGGTTATCATCCGGAGAGCGAACACACCAAATATTATTCAGTTCTCCCGAAGTCATTTGTCGAATCTCTTTTGTCTGCGGGAAAAGAGTGTAAAGTTCAGATTTCCCAGTTGCATTCCAGAAGAAATCAATTGTATCATGGAATTTGCTTTGTTTGCGTAAGCGAATGAAAGGAATTTCTGATAATTTTTCTATTAAATCCTTAGCTTTCATAATATAGTAATATTATCTTTAGCTATAGATATTTTTTTGAAAAAGAAAATAAATAATTAAGAACTCTTTGTCTTTTCCTTTTTTCTTGGTTAGTAGCGGAGTATTTAGGATTGATAGAGCTGTAGAATTTTTACTTTTTTCTTTCCTTACCCTTTCGAGATAAACGATAGGGTTCATAAGCAAAACCCAGATTACCTTTTACTCGATGAAAACCAGTATCCCCAGTATAGGTTTCTCGTTGGGTTTGTATCACTTTAGCTGTTTTCACTTGTTCATCGAATTCTTCTTTTAAAATATCAAACCAAACATATTGTCCTCCCACTTTAACTATCTTCTCAACATCAATCGGAACGACAACACCTTTTTTGAAACGTTTTTTCACTAAAATCATTGCATATGATTTATACTTTTTGATTGTTTTTCCCAGAAGTTCATCAATTCTGATTATTTTCCCTAATTTAATGCTGTCTTTATCAACAGCGATTTTGCTAACTATACGTGAGTAATCCATTATTCTCATAATAATATAATATGAAATAGCTATTAATATCTTTACAATTTCAACACTTCAGATTTCTCCAAACATAAGGATTTGAAGGTGAGAGTTTATGAATTTAAAAAATAAGCTAAGAATTCTTTGTCATTTCTTCTTTTTTTGTGTTTGAGTCTTTTCTTTTTGTTTCCAAACCCTGTTTCATCCATAAAAGCTCTATATTATTTTTCCTTTTGGAAATAAGCCATGGAATGCCATAATACATAGCAAGTGAACTAAGAATTCCACAAGAAATAATTAGAAAAGTGATAAGAGCAATTCTCAAACGATTACTATTTGGTTCCAATGGATCTGTTCCTTCCTCCAACTCTTGTTCATCACTAACTCCATCTCTATCTGTGTCAACATGCAAAGGATCAGTTCCAATCTCAATTTCATACCCATCCCATAATCCATCATCATCTGTATCCGCGTCATAAGGTATCGTTAGATACACGAATAATTCCTCATAGTCAGACAAACCATCTTCATCTGTATCATTCATTCCTGGATGGGTGAAATAGATATAGATTTCATCATAGTCTATAATCCCATCATCATCGCTTTCAGCAAGTAATGGATTTGAGCCTTTATTATATTCAACAATATTTATTACATTATCATTATCAAAATCTAGGTTGGAATCATTTATTGTTCCATTCAATCCGTACTGCCATTCCCAAAAATCATCCATCCCATCTATGTCGGTATCTTTTTGATTGGGATTAGTTCCAAAGATTATTTCTAAGTTATCTGCAAGAAGATCATCATCTGAGTGAATGGTTGTTGGATTTGTGTTATAGATATGAACTTCATCCCCATCAATAATAGTGTCACCGTCTGTGTCCTGAATGTGAGGATTAGAATAGTATGTATGGACTTCTAATCCATCTAGCAACCCATCAAGATCTGTATCTGGATTGGTAACATTCGTTAATAAAACGATTATTTCAACGTAATCATTAAGCCCATCTCCATCAGTGTCATACAAGGTGGGGTTTGATCCATATACGAGCTCTTCATTATCCCAGAGTTTATCTCCATCCGTATCGGTATTTTTAGGATCAGTCCACAGTAAGAACTCTTCGTAATTGGTCAGCGTATCACCGTCGAGATCTATGAGGGCATCTGAAGCATTAAGAGGATCCAGATGCATATAGTATTCGTACCCATCTGACATCAAATCATCATCTGTATCATTGTCAAGAGGATTGCAATTAATTGTTATATCAGTTTTGTCAGATAGTAAATCACCATCCGTATCCCATAATGTTGGATTAGTGAAAACAAAGCCTGTTGCATTGGCAGCAGGATTAGTAGGAGCATATATTCCATAAACTTCCACCCCATCCATATAACCATCTTTGTCCGTGTCAAATATTGCGGGGTTTGTTCCCCACACCATCACTTCCTGGTAATCATCAAGGCCATCGCCCTCGTAATCAACTTGTCCGGGATGCAGATTCCATTGGTATTCGTAGAGGTTGATTAATCCTTCTCCATCTGGATCTAAGGCGGAATCGTTGACATTAATGTCTAAATAATCCCGATAGAGATATTCATACGCATCAGACATTGTATCATTATCCGAATCCCCTGAATTTGGATCAGAACTTAAATCATTGATCTCTAACCCATCGTCTAACGTATCCCCATCCGTATCAGTGTTCATTGGATTTGATAAATAAATAACCACCTCCTCATAATCGCTCACAAAGTCATCATCAGAATCATTATCGTTTGGATATGTGTTTGCTAGGAACTCATCAATATTCACTAAAGAATCGTTGTCTAGATCCCCTAGGGAATCATCTGTATATGGATCTAATCCATAATGAAATTCATATCCATCCAACATTCCATCTGCATCCTCATCAGGATTGAACGGATCAAAACCATTGGCAATTTCCTCTCCATCTAGCATTTGATCATCATCGGTGTCTGGGTCAGTGGGATCTGTTCCATATATTTTTTCATCTTTATTTGATAATCCATCTCCGTCTCCATCTCCATATCCAAAACGATAGTGTAGTGTTTTTTCTCCTTCAAAATCTTCCCACCAAACTAAATGGGCGTCTCCAGCTGCATCAAATTCAAGATATGGACTTCTAGAATAAGTAAGATTGGTTTGTAAATAAGCTGTTTCCGACCATCCGGATGTTGGATTGTATGATTTTATTTGTAGCATACCTGTTTCAATTGAACTATTGACGAATCTCCTCTCAGTCCATACACTCGTCACTCCTCCTGACGAATCTATTGCAGCTGTTTTATGAATAACTGAAACTTCCGGAGAAGCAGTTGTCGAGAGTTCAATTCGCGATCCCCAATTCCCTTCATTATATTGGTAACAGTAGATTTCTTGTCCATTCGATCCCCAATAATCTACTATGACATGCATTTTATTAGCTTTATCGCTTAATATTATTGGTTCGGAATTCCAGTAAAATGATCTTTCTGGCAATGGATAATCTTCAAAAGTTATGGTTTGCAATATCTCTGAATCATTTGCTTTTCTTACTGAATCCAAAGTGAAATTTGTATAGTATCTTCTCTCATCACGATTCCATGTTTTTCTTAAATGACTCACAATACCTTGGAAGTATTCTTTTCCATTCTGTATATTAGTTGTAAAGTCATGATTGGAATCCCTACCATCCCAATAAAGGCTAAATTCTGTATATTCCCATAAATCATCTGTAGCTGAAAATTCCGCAAATCTATGACTCATATAATCTGAATATTCAATATGTACAGTTTGGGTAAAAATTATCCACGGATTATTTGAAATACTTATCTCGATTTTAGGTTTTTTCCCATAAGCAATATATGATACTGGACTCCAAGTAGGATTTGCGTAATATCGATAAAAAATTTGTCCGTTATTCTCCCATGTTAAATGAATTTTCCCATCATTAGAGGTTGCAACATCAAATATCCATAATTCATTACTATCAGTAACATAGCTTAAAACTTGAGGTTCATTCCATGTACTATTGACTGCAAATTTTATTTTCTCAAGTAACTGCCAGTTACTATCTATTATTTGAACCCAAAAAACATGTGTATTGTTAACCCCATCAAAAGCTATTTTTAGATCTCGAATAAATCCAGTATTTTCCTCTAGCACTTCATCCGGCAACCACTCAATAAAACCAACTTGCAAATTATCTACCTCTGGTAGCAACATTTGTGTAGTATTTGATGCTTGTTTAGTAAAAGAAGAATCAGCAGGTGAAATAACTAAAGTCAAATCATTTTGAATAATAAGTGCATTACTCTGGATGAAAACTAGAAACAGAAATACGAAAGATATTCTCCTTAATCGTTTTCGATACTGAAAAGAGTAATTCATTCATTTAACCTAAATTACTTCACATACTTTCTTTATGTTTTTTTGTATAAATATTGCGTTATTTTAATTCAACTAATTCTTTTTATCATTGATTTCCATTCAAAAAACCTAATATTAGTCATTTGTTATTTGGAATCCAAAGCTTTTGTTTCCCATTTCTCAATCGTTGGAATAGCTATATTTTTGGTGAATTTCTCTGATTGGGTTTTCGTTATTTTCTTCTTTTTCTTCCCTTTAGTAAAGAAGACTGTATATTGTTCTTGTAGTTCATTTAAACAGTATTGCGCAATATCGTTAGGGATTGAGTTCTTCGCAATTAAGGCGAATTTAATTTCTAATCTATTGGAGAATGAAAAGAAAACTTGTTTTTCCTGAAACTGAATGTTGGATAAATAACACCTCATCCCAATTGGCATCTGGTTGCTTGATTACAAAAGTGGGAATACCACTATCTTCTATCGATATGAATCCCTCTATGAGCATATCTCCACCACATATTTCCATTTTTAATAATACAATGAGTTATTTAAGGTTTTATTTGATGATTTTCAAAGATATCAATCTGTAATTTTAAACCTAAACTCTATTTTGTGTGTGTTTAATTCTTATGAATACAAATTTTTTATCTTCGTTTTTCGAGAAAAAGGTTTTTTACAACCCAAACAATTACTTAGTAACCAAAGATTCCTTGAGGATATAATCTTGTCCAGAGAACCTACAAAACGATTTTCGGATAGAGTTGAGAATTATATAAGATATCGTCCAACTTACCCTAAGGAATTGATTAGCGAGATGAAGAAACAGCGATTGCTATCTGAAGACTCAGTTATTGCAGATGTTGGTTCGGGAACTGGCATTTTCACTAAACTACTCTTAAAGACTGGGAATATAGTGTATGCTGTTGAACCAAATGATGAAATGAGGGGTGCTGCAGAGAAAATTCTTGGTTGGTATCCTAATTTTATTAGTGTTAATGGACAAGCAGAAGCTACTACCCTCCAGAGAAGAAGCGTTGACTTGATAACAGTTGCTCAGTCTTTTCATTGGTTTAATCAAGAAGAAACTAAATGGGAATTTAAACGTATATTAAAACCAACAGGAAGACTTGCTCTTGTCTATAATTCGAGACAAATAGAACGTTCTCCTTTTATGATTGATTATGATCGAATGCTAGTAAAATACTGCATAGAATATGAAGGCATTGCTAAACAATATATAAATCTTAAAATGGCAAAGGATTTTTTTGGAACTACAGAAGTTACTCGATTTGTTTGCAATAATTATCAGATTTTTAATTTTGATGGTTTGAAAGGTAGACTATTATCCTCATCTTATACTCTAAAGGAGCATGAAGATGGTTATCAATTATTAATGGATAAATTAGAAGCATTATTTGAAAAGCATCAAGAGAATGATCAAGTACAATTTCTCTACTTAACTGAGATGTTTTATGGTAAACCAGTTTTTCCGGATTAAAGCTAATACTTTCGTCTATCTCTGGATATAAATTATTTTTCAGTATAATTTGAAGTTATTTTATGGTTTTCCTCCAGCTTCCTAAAGTAACCAAGAAAACTCCTCAAAGAGAAGGACAATTTCTATTTCATGTTGATTTAGATTGTTTTTTTGCAGCTGTGGAAATAAGGGAAGATCCTGAATTAGAGGGAAAACCAGTAGCTGTTGGTGGAAATAGAGAAACAAGACGTGGAGTAGTTACTTCTTGTAATTACATTGCAAGAAAATTCGGTTTACATGCAGGCATGCCTATTAACAAAGCACTTGATTTATGCCCGGATTTAATTTGTACAGGTCGACATCACTCTCTTTACAGAGATGTTTCTGATAATATTATGTCTATTCTTTCATCTTATACTGATGAAATTAGAGTGGCTTCAATTGATGAAGCCTATCTTAATTTAACTTCTGAAGTGGAAAATGTATATGATGGTGATCCATTACCACTTGCTAAGCAAATGAAAACAGAAATCTATGAAGCAGAACAAATCAATAGCTCTATAGGAATTGGTCCGAATACAACTATAGCAAAAATAGCTACTGGAGAAGCAAAACCTGATGGTATCAAATATGTTCCTCCTGAAAAAATCATAGATTTTTTAACACCTTTATCTATAAGAAAAATGAGTGGCATTGGACCTAAAACTACAGAGAGTTTGAAAAGAAGGCACGGAATCGAAACCATTGGACAAATAATAGCAGTGGGTGATGAAGTGGAAATGTTAAGAAAGTTTGGGGATTTAGGGAAATTCTTTTATCGAATTATTTCAGGAAGAGGACGAACCATCATTAAACCAATTAATACCTATGGTGCAAAATCCATAAGTAATGGTAGAACTTTCTGGGGACAGATGGATGATGGGGAACAAGTAACACCAGAAAAAATCTTGCCTAAATTAATAGATAGTGTTCATGATCGATTAGTGAAAAAGAATTTCAAGTACAAAACAGTAACACTGGCAGTACGTTTACAAGATAATTTTCAAAATATTAATCGTAGTCGCTCATTTTTAGCAGCTAATGATGATAAAGAGCGAATTAAAACCACAGTTTACGAAATATTAGAAGAAGTAAGACATGCTCATAATAATGCACCAATAAGAAAAGTTGC
>JABLTI010000047.1 GCA_013166835.1 Promethearchaeati archaeon
GAAGTTGAGGAAGAATTGATTAAAATCATTAAAAGTATGAGAGGAGTTAAAGGTAAGAAACCCAAAATTACGATAATAACAGAATGAAATCGTATGTGAGGTAAAATAATTATGTACACAGCTTTTATTGTAGGAACAGCAGGATCAGGAAAAAGCTTTCTGACATCAACCTTAGTTGATTATTTGAGATTAAACGAGATAAACGTTAATACATTGAATATGGATCCAGGAGTTCTGAGACTGCCTTATGCACCCGATATTGATGTGAGAGCTTACATTGATATTAATGAACTTATGAATGAATTTGAACTCGGACCGAATGGAGGATTAGTTGCTGCTGTTGATTTAATTACTTCACAATCTGAAGGCATTCTTGAGGAAATTAGTGATGGATCGCCGGACGTTCTTTTGGTTGACACTCCTGGTCAAATGGAATTATTTGCTTTTCGATCGACAGGTATAATTTTTGCCAATCAAATAGGTGGGAATAGACGTGTTCTTGTAAATTTGATGGATGCAAATCTTTCTCAATTAAATATAATATCTAAAAGTGATTTAATAGAAAATGAACAGCTAGAAGAAGTACAAGATTGGATTGAAGATTCTTTTAAATTTGAGGATGCAATAAACAGTTATGTAACTGGTGAGAGAAGAGAAATGTCAACAAAAATGTTGCAATTAGTTAATGAAATGCAAATGCTCCCAGAAACTTTTCCAGTAAGTGCAAAAACAAACATGAATATCGACACTCTTTATGGTAAAATGCAATTTATTTGGCAGGGTGGAGAAGACTTCCAGGTAGATGATCGTGTTATTCGTTAAATGCTTGTTAAGAACTTAGTTCATAACCTCAACAGAAAGATTATCATTAGTTTCTTTCAAGATTTTACTAATTTCTTGTACATGACCATAACCTAAAACTACGACAACATTGTTGTATTTCGTAATTACTTTGAGTATTTGTTTTGACATGAAGATATTTCGATCTTCTAATAGGATAGAATATAATTGAGGAAAGTTTTGATTAAAAACAGATAATATTGACTCGAGTGATTCTTGATCTTTAAAAATCTCTATCACTTCATTTAGATTAATTTCTTCCTCATCTTCAAGCTCATTAAAATTCTTTAGTGGTTCGCTTAGTGGCAAATCATCTTGATTTAATGGTTTAGCGACTATTTTTTTGTCGTACATGAGTTCGTCAATAAGTTGTTGGAATTTTGCAGCTTCCTCTCCAGACACTTCTTCCTCGAGAACTTTACTTATGTCTTGAATGGATCGATCAATGAGAAATATTGCAGCACCTATTTTTTTTGCTAATTTATAGGCAATTAGCATTTCCCTACCAGGTTGATCAGTATGTGTCAGACGTGCTAGTTCACTCTCAAAAAAACCAATATCCTCTAAAACTGTTGCGAAATCTTGTTCATAATTGAATGTTGTTTTTTCTTCTTCATCTTCTTCTTTTGCTACAGACACATCATTAGTATCCTTAGTAGTTTCGTGTTTAGCAGATAATTCAGTAGTTTCATTTTCCAGTAGCGCTTTTAATCGATATTCATCTAATTCCAAACAAACTGCATCAGGTTTAACTTTTTCAAGAATTCTGGATACTTTTTCTTGACTTTCAGAATCAATATGTGTTATGCCAATTATAGTTACTTTTGCCAAGATATGAACACTTTCCAGAATAATTCTAATCATAACTAATTGATGCGGGGAGGTTTTTTAATTGATGTGTCCATTTCAAGACTGATTTCAATATATGTTTTATGTTAATTTTACTTTCATTTGATTTTATTCTTTCAACAAAGGATATGAATAGTAACAGAGAGATTTGTCTTGGAACTGTAGAGGAATAATTAAGAACAAATTCATCTTTGCCCAACCTATTCACAATAATTGTGGTAACCCATTGAGAGATATTACCAAGTAATCTTAATCCATCTTCTGTAAAAATAATGCTAACACCGTTTTCTTCGATAATCATTGGACTTAAGCTACCAAAAATCATTTTCTCGAAATCTTCAAGAATGTAATTTAAATCATCGGAATTAATTTTTGAGATATCATTTTTAGCTCCATAAATCTCACTAAAACCTAAGATCGCAGATATGAATGGTCTAGAGCTACAATTGAGATGTTTCTTTAAAGCTTCAAATGAATCAGGAAGTTCATTTTCCCATTGTGCATATGCAGTTTCACTAAGATGATCATGGGTAGACTGGTCAAATATCATTTTAGGGATTTTACGCCAAATTTTCTCATCATCTACTGAGTAGAGTTCCTTTAGGATTTTAATCTTGATAGTTTCGAGCTTGAATATAAGAAATCGTATAATGTCATAACTCCGATCAATATCATCAGGATTTACCCTTATGTATTGATGAGCACGACCAATTGCGATTAGACGAGAAATCAATAATATTGCAGCTCTCATCTCAATCTCAATTCTATTTATGTGTTTATTTGATAGTTTTTGATCAGAAAGAAATGTTGTTAGTCTAGTAATTTTATTATCTAAATTATTCTTTGTTTTCATATCGCTTGAAATTCTTAGAAGTTCAGATAGTTTCCCAGAAATTTTTTCACTTTGTGGTAAACCCAAGTTTATTGACTCAAATTTAATGAAATCTTGAACCAAATCTCTTGATATAAGATATTTCAATAGTGAATATGCTTCTTGAACGTCTAGCTCCTCAATTATTTCATGCTTATTGCCTTTAGCTACAGATGCTGAGAACAGCATTAATACTTGAGGAAGACCAAGTTTCTTCACAACGTCATTAGTACTCACTTTTGAAAATTCATTGAGTAGTTTTTCCAATTCCTTTCTTGCGTCTTTTGAGTATTGTTTTGTTGCCACTTCAGCAATATCATCAAAAGTGCTATCAATCATTTTAATCACAACTCAACTTGCATAACTTAATTTGCTTCTAGTTCTTTCAAATTCTCTAGTCTTTGTAATACCTACTCTTTTTAATAAACTATTTTATTATCTAGACTATAGGATTTTGAAAATCCTATGTTACCTAAAAGGTTAAAAAGTAGAACCCATCGCTTGCTCTTAGAAATCAAAAACAACAATAACTATACAGGAAGCAAAAAAATGGTTTATCATACAAATGGTAACAACGTAGAGAAAAAAGTTTTAGACATAATTCTAGATCACACAAGAGTTGTGCTTAATGGAACAGAAACATTAACAAAAATAGTTGATTGTTGGAAAACAACTGGTCGAGATAAATTTAACAAATATATTAAGGATCTAGATTCTTTGGAATCAAAAGCAAATTCCCTAAAAAACAGTGCGATGAAGGAAATTACTGATGCAGGACCAGCATTATTATTCAGACAAGAATTAATACAAATAATTAGATCTACAGATCAGATTATTGATCTTGGTCAAGGGGCTGCTTTTTTCTTACAACAACTAGATAATGAATGGGTTCCTCCAACAAATTTCGTTAAGAATTTATTAGCACTAATCGAGAAAACCCGTATTGTATCAAAATCATTGACTGATTTACTAAGAGCACTTTTCCAAAGCTTGGATAAAGTGATTGAAATCTCTGAATCTATTGAAATTATGGAAAACAAAGCAGATGCAAATTACCGTGCGTTAATCATTGAACTTGCTAATATGGATGCACAAAAAGGAGTTAATTTGTTCATAAGAGAAGCTGTTGATAGAATTGAAGATATGGTAGATTCAGCTAGAGATGTTGCATCATATATTCGTATTTATGCTATGTCTCGATGAAGCGAAAATTTCAATTCTTTTTTCCTTTATTTTATCATTCTGTAAAAGAAATTATATTAATCTAGGAGGTATAATTTCTTCAAGAATAAATGTAAATGAATATCATAGAAGTCTCAGGTTTGAAATTTGATGATCCCAAAAAAGAAAAAGCAAAACAAATCTAAAAAGAAAGCTGCTGTTTCTGCTGAATTAATTAAAAGTAGAGTTATGATTTGGGATCATGAACAAGGCTCTAAAATCTATAATTCTGGTTTTTTTGGCAAACCACTTGGTATCAGAAAACCAAAGGGTGATAATTTCGATCGTCCTTTAGAATTGACATTAATAGAAGCTTGCTTTTTACTTGAGCATGAAAGAATTATAGTCTATTATCAAGGTAGCAAGGAAGAAGTCCCACTCAGTAAATTACAGAAAAAAGGCAAAGATAACATAAAGCTGTTCGATGAAAAAATGTTAATCTACAAGGATATTAGAAAAAGAGGTATGATTCCTCGACCAGGACTAAAATTTGGAGCAGACTTTGCAGTTTACCAGAAGGGACCGGGTTTGGATCATTCACCTTATGTTATTACTTCAATACCTCGAGGTGTTGAACTTAGTGCTATGGAATTAGTTCGTGCTGGAAGATTAGCTACTTCGGTTCGCAAAAAATTCGTTATTGCTTCTATTCAGAAATCAAATCAGATTCGATATTATGGTTTTGTATGGTTTAAACCTTAGAAAATTTAACAGATGTTTGAGAAGTTTTTGTAATGTCTAAAACTGATAATAATGCGTCCTCGGTTATTTCACCACAAATAAAAGAACGCTTATTGAAACAAGGGTATCAGTTATATGGAAAACAAATCGCTGTAAAAAAATGCTTGTGGACTCATAATTATCTTAAGGAAGACAGATTCTGTTACAAATCAGCCTATGGTATACAAAGTCATAGATGTATTCAAGCAACTCCAACTCTGTTGTGCAATCACCAATGTTTGTTTTGTTGGCGATTACAAGAAAAAGACATAGGATTGAAACCGATTTGGGATGTCGATGAATCTGAATTCGATTCACCGGAAGAAGTCTATAAGGGATTGAAATGGGGTTGGAAAAGATGCATCTCAGGTTACAAACCAGTTGTTTCAAAAGAGAAATTCGACAAAGCATCAAATCCTAAACATGTAGCATTAAGTCTTGCAGGAGAGCCTACATTATATCCATTTCTTACAGATTTACTAAAATTACTTGAGAGTAAAGGATTATCTACTTTTCTTGTTTCTAATGGAACAAATCCTGAAGCTTTTCAAAAGATGATTGATACAAAAATATCTCCTACCCAATTATACATCACAATTCCTGCACCAAATAAGGTAGAATACATTAAGACTTGTAAACCGTTAATAAGTGATGGATGGCAACGCATCAATAAAAGTCTAGAAGTTATGGCTAAAATGAATAGTAGAACAGTTGCAAGATTAACTATGGCAAAGAAAATCAACATGATTAATCCTAAAGAATATGTTCCTTTGATTAAGAAAGCAAACCCATCTTTTGTTGAAGTCAAAGGTTTTGTTCCGGTAGGATTTTCTCAATATCGGGTAACTCGAGCAAATATGCCTTTTATTGAAGATATTCAAGCGTTCACAAATCAGATTATTGAGGAGCTCCCTGACTATCAGCAAGTCTTTGCAATGGAAGAGAGCAAAGTAGTTATCTTGTCTAATAACAAGCATCCTCTAAAAATACCAAATCTGTAATTCATTTTAGATTTTTCTTTATAGTTTTGATTGCTTGTTCTGTTCCGATAGTCTGAATATATGGGCCTAATTTGGGACCTCGATCTGTGTTCAAAAGAATTTGATACAACAACTTGAAGAATTCTCCAGGTTTGATTTTAAATTCCCTTGCTATCTCGAAAATTTTACTTTGGATATCATCTGCTTCTACTAAATCTTTTATTTCTTTTATCAAGCTCTTGAGAGATGCTTTTTGTTTTTCATCTAATTCTATAGTGATATCTTCTAGCTGGGCAAAATCCTTCACCCAATTAGCTGCATATCGAACTCTATCTTCAACATCCTTGAATGTGGCACCATCTCTGAGATAACCATATTCTATTAATCTGGTTTCAATGAATTCTTCAAATGCACTTTCTGGAGCAACAGATATCAGGTTTACAAGCAATGAATAAGGAATCTGTATTGATCTTTTTTCGGGTTGCTTAAGATGCCAACAATACTCATAGAGTCCATTCATCTTTCGCTTTCGAGCAGCATTACCCTCTTTTATTCGACCAAAGTAGATATTTTCTAAATAATCCAGTTCTTTCATATAAACTGGGATATCATCAACTGCTAAGGTTCTACTCCCAGCCATTCGTTTGTAAGTAAGAAGAGCTAAAGATTGAGGTGAACCATAATTAAACCAAGTTTGTGGAGTAAACACATTTCCAGTAGATTTTGATATCTTAGATCCTCCTTTATCCAAGAACATTTCATAGCGAGCATGAGTAGGAGGTTCATAATCAAAGATTTCTTTGCAAACCTGATCATTGCAAGTAACAGATTCAAAGATATCCTTTCCAAATGCTTCAAAGTCTATTTGGAGTAAATCCCATCTCGCAGCAAATTCTACTTTCCAGGTAAGTTTGCCTTCTCCTTTGACAATATTAGCCCATCCATGATAACCACATCCATCGTGCATCTTACCACGGATTTCATCTCCTTCACAAACATATTCTACTTTACCTTTCTTGTCATCATAGCTAATTGCTTTAGTTGTGTATATTTTCCCGCATTGTTTGCAAATCGCATTATAAGGAAGTACTTTAGTGTACTTCTCTTGTCCAGTTGTTTCTTCTATGATTTCCCCTGCACGTTTTGCCTGAGCTAATAGCTTCTTGACTTGTGGAGCCATTTTACCTGATGTATATAATTCGTTTGCAGATGTAGGCGTACATATTATTCCTGCTTGTTTAATTGATTCAATAAGTAAAGAAGACATATGTTGACCATAGCTGTCATGACAACCCCAAGGATCAGGAATCATAGATACAGGTTTGCCAAGATGCTCTTTTAATTCTGGAGGAATTCCAGCTGGAACTTTACGAAGACCATCCATATCATCTGCAAAAGCTATATACTCTGATTTTCTATCTAAGTCTTCAATTGCTAATTTGAATCCAAAAGCTCGTGAAGCGTCAGCAAAAGAACCAATATGAGGGAATCCTGATGCACCGAGTCCACTTTCAGTTCTAATTACTTCTGGATGCTTTCCTTTTAGATTATCTTTACGTTCTAGCACACTGAGAGCTAATTTATCAATCCAGGTTCCACGACCGATAATTTCCTCTGAGTCATCACCAAGGTCAAATTCTTGTGTCAAATTCTTCGCCTACAAACATCATTATGCATTATATTAATCCAAAAACCAGTTATTTATATTAATTGCCCTACAAATCGATTAATAGAAAAATTTACTGAATAGCTATTAAGCTATTCAGCTTTTTTAGATTATCCAGCTGCTTGCTTCGGATCTATAGCGTCTAATAATGCATCTCCCATGAGATTGAATCCCAGTATTGTTATGAAAATCATAAGTGCGGGCCATGTAGGCATCCACCAATAAGTCAGAAGATTGTCTCGGTGGTATGCTAAATCATCACCCCAAGTAACTGCAGTAGCATCTCCTAAACCGAAGAATGCTAAAGCAGCTATTTGGATTATTGTGTTAGCTATTCCAAGAGTTGTAATAACTATCACCGGTGAAAGTGAATTTGGGATTATGTGTCTAAATATAATTCGTGCATCTTTCGCCCCGAGAGCTCGTTCTGCTTCGATAAATTCAGTTTGCTTGAGAGATAAGATTTTAGCTCTTACTATAAGACTCGTGCCTCCCCAGCCTATCAAAGCAAAGATAACAATGACAACCATATACAATCCACCAGGAATACTACTTGCGATGTCTCGAAAGATAGCAACAACGAAAATGAATAATATGAAACCAGGCATTGCACTGATAACTTCATTTAATCTTTGAACTATGTCGTCGAAGAATCCACCAAAATACCCAGATACAGCACCAATAATCATTCCTAAAACACTTGTAGTTATTTGTCCTACAATTCCTAAAATTAAAGACAATGATGAACCGAAAAAGGTTCGAGAAAGTATATCAAACCCTCGAGTATCAGTACCAAATGGATAATTAGCACTTGGCGCTAATGTTTGATCACCTGGAATGATATATCTTGGGTGGGCTATTAAGCGAATGTATTTTTCTGTTCCTGGAATCCAAATCTCGACATAATAATTGAGAATGTCGTAGGGATCATTTGTGGGATTATTCAAACCAAATAATGCATCATATTGAAGAATTATGAAAGCAATCAGAGCCGTGACAATTAATGCCACTACTATATAGAAACCTATCATGCCCATTTGTGATTTCTTCATTCTTCTCATTACAATTGCCCAAAGATTAGATCCTTCGACAAGTTTGATTTCATCTAGTATTCTTGCTTCTCTTTCTGTTATTGCTTCACTAAGTATTGTCAAATTTTTCCACCTCTTAGTATCTTATCCTTGGATCAACTAGAGCATAGCTCAAATCAATTAGTAACCTGAATGCAAGAAACATTCCACCAAAAACAAAGTTCGTAGCCATCATCATAGGCTGATCTCTTTGTAATGCACTCGTTAGAAATACTGTTCCAAGTCCAGGCCAGCCAAAAACACCCTCAACCATTACGGATCCACCTAACAATCCGGGTAAAGCTAAACCTACGACTGTAATAATTGGCAGCATGGCATTCCTAAATGCATGTTTATAGATTACTCTTCGCTCTGACAATCCTTTAGCTCTTGCTGTTGTGATGTAGTCTTGTCGCAGTATATCTAGTAATTGAGACCTTGTTAATCGTGAGAGAAATACAAGAGCTGTTAATACTAAGGTTACCGTTGGCAATATTAGAAACAAATAAAATCTTGGATTCATAATAAATGGTTCTGTAAAAGCATCACCTGTGGTTGCTCCAGTAAAATCGAATAAATAGAAAGCAGTCAACATGACCAGTTTTGCTAACCAAAAGACTGGCATTGAAAAACCAATTAACGATGCAAGGGTTACTCCTTTATCCCAAAGGGAATATTGTCTCGTTGCTTGAACAACACCAATTATAGTTGCTAGAATTGTACTAATGACAAAAGCAGGGGTTGTAAGAAATAGAGTATACCACAATCTTCCAACAATTATATCCGATATTGGTTTTCCAACATTACCTGACATGGTGTAAAACCAAGAACTCCCAAGATTGCCTTGTAATATACCACTTCGAACTCCATATTGATCTTTTAGCAATCCTAACCATCGAAAGTATCTAACAAACATACTAACTGGTTCACCATTCTCATCAAGAACTCCAATTTCAAAACCAACTTGATTATAGACTTCTTCGTATTCCGGTTGTTCTCCAATCCATAGACCTAGTCGTATCTGTACTGGATCGCCTGGAGAAGCAGCAATAAGTGCGAAACTAATTATCGAAATCCCAAGAAGTGTTGGGAAAATGTATAATAACCGTCTTAATGCATAGCTCCTTAATGATATTTTGATCACCTTACTGATTTTTTATTTTTTCTTTTCGTTAACCAACAATGATATATCGTTCAGATAGTATATTGTATGTACTATATATAGTTTAAACGATATATAATCTTTTGTAAATGTACAATAATACAAAAAAATCAAAGAAAAACATGAAAAAGAGATTGGAAGTGAAATCAAAAATAAGGTTTAGAGGGAAAATTTACACACTACGTTTATATTCAAAAAAACATTAAAGATTTTACAAATAGGTGACACTAAATTGACGAATATAATTCTAAGATTTTTGTGGGCAATATTTATTGGTTCATGGTTAACACCCATATGGTATTTCTTTGGCTTCATTTTCACTGCTTTGATTATTACTGCACCAATAGGTATTTGGTTCTTTGATCGTATTGGCTATGTTTTCTCACTTTATGAAGATCCACATAAGGGAAAACTGACCTTGTCACGAACTGTTGGAGGATTACTTTGGTTCTACTTTTTTGGTTGGTGGTTAGGTTTCTTAGTTGTAGCATTAGCTGAAGTTTGTTTAGGCACAATAATCGGATTTCCATTAGGTTGGTGGTTAATCAATCGTTTAGATAAAATCGTAGTTCTTGCCTAAATTTCATCTAATATATTCCTTCTTTTTTTCTTCAAATAATATTATCAGATTATGTAGATACTACATGTCTTAATATCTCAAAAATTCCTTTTGTAGCCAGTAGTTGAGGTAATTCGAGTAATAAGGTGAAGAGCAATTGAATTTGCAACAAATATGGATTCTACAAGAATCAGGAACTTGTCTGTTTCATCAAAAATTTGATAATAGTAGCAACGATGAGAATTTAATTAGTGGTTTTTTAAGTGCAGTAAATTCCTTTGTTGGTTCATTTGGTGCAGAAATAAAATGGATTGAGACAGACAGATATAGATTCGTTTTCAAAATGACTAATCAATTAATCTTTGTCGCATGTACAGATCCGAATGAGCATGCTCCGGTGACCTATAAGCGATTAAACCGTGTAGCAGATCATTTTGATCTAATGTTTGGTAAGGAGTTCTTAGTATCAGGAGAGCCCATTCCTATTGATAGGTTCAAAAAAATTGCTCCTACAGTAAGCAGGTTATTTGGCATCAAAGAAGAAACTAGAAGAGAATTAGGAACTCAATCTAAAGAACTAATCAAACAAGAATTACGATTTGATTCGAAAGAAGCTCGTCTAATGTCCTTTATTCGTTACAAAAGACGAGTATCAGTAACTGAGATTGTACGTTTTCTTAGAATATCTGACAAAGATGCTGAATCAACACTAACAAAATTAGAATCTAATAGATTTGTTCAAAAAATGGAACGACCTGATGGAACAGAACATTATGGTTTGCATCCAGTCGTACGTGGAGCATTTTAAAGTACCAGTTGAAGATAGCTCTCATTTTAGAGGATTCTAAAAAAGTTATGTCCTCCTTTTTCTTACCATCACCAGAAAAGGAAAATTGACAGACCAATTATCGCTGCTATCCTTATACAGACAGAAATCCAGCTCAGAGTAAACGCAATTGAACCTTTGGAACTTCCATTTGCATTATTTCCTGCAACAATAGATATCATTTCTCTTGCTCAAATTTATCTCACCTTTATATTGTCACTTATTAGCAAATTATTAGCTATTCTTGAAAATATATAATGCCTAAATCTCTGATGAAAGAAATTACTTAATTCTAAGCATAAAGAGGTATGAAAATCACCATTAATATTATTCCAACTATTATAAAGAATGAATAGCCTAGAATTAACCCAATCAATCCTGTGATACTTTTAGATCTACTTCTAGCTATGTGACCCATTATTATAGCAATGATATGCCCAATAACTGGTAAAATACCGATCCATCCAATTATTCCCATAATAAGTGAAAATATACCCATTGCGTCGTCTTCTTTCTTTTGTGGAACATAAACAGTTGTTGTCTGTTGATAGTATTGTTCTTGTTGAGTAGCTGGTTGCTGATAGTAACCAGTACTTGCTGATTGTGGTGTTTGAATTATTTGTACTGTGCTTGTTTTTTCAACATCCGATAGAGCAACTCCACAGTTCTGACAGAATTGTGAACCACTTTCTATTGCGGAACCACAAAAGAGACAGTAATCCTCGTTTCTATTCATTTCTTTGTTCTCCACATTGTATAAGTTTTCATACTAAAAAAAGATTATGAGATGAGTACAAAACTTATTTGTACTATCTCTTTTTCGATATGTCCTTTTACGGATATTCTCATAAATCATTGATGGAATTGTTCCAAGTTAGGTTAAAAAAGCGAATACCAATCCAAAGCAAATAGAAGTATAAGGTAGACAGCAACACCAACGACATACAATCCAATACCAATATAACCTAAGACCAGACCTATTGAACCATATTGGCTTTCACCTTTACTTTTTGCACTGTGACCCAAAACAATAGCTACAATGGATCCTATACAGGGCAAAAATCCAACACAACTTAAGATTCCAAAGATCAAAGATATTAAACCTGTATTATCATCTTTTTTCTGTGGTGCATAAACTGTTGTCGACGGTTGCTCATAGGCAGGGGTTGTGCCATAAGACTCTTGAGGTGGGGGCGTATAAGCTGGTTGAGCAGATTTACTTGGTCCTGCATCTCCTGTGATAGAAGCTCCGCAATTTGGACAAAACTGAGAACCACCTTCTATAGCAGACCCACAATATGGACAATGATTAACATTTTGACTCATTTAGTAATATCTCCTACTTTTCAGAGGTAATTTATATCTATGATTAATTAATATTTTAGCTATTAAAATCTTTACAGTTGAATATTGGTCTGATAGAGCATTCCAAGAACTACATTACTTCTTTCTTGAACATCCCAAATGATAATACAAAAGTAAAGACATTAACAACTTGACATTAAGATTGAACAAGAATACTCACAGCGGATTATGTTAGTAAGATAATATTTAGTTCCGTGTATAATTCACCCATTTGATACAAGCCATCAAATTCTTTTCTGGTTATTTTCTTGTAAGCTAATCCTAGAATTCTTTCCAATTCATCCTCATCGAATGATGTGTCAGGTCGGATATAAGGGATCCAGACATTGTACATCTTTTCATAGATAATGGATCGAAAATTAGGTCTTTTGCCTGTAATGGCGTTTATGAGTTTCAAAGTTTGTAACTCAGTGAATAACTCATAAGCTAAAGCTCTAACTCCTCGTCTATCTTGCCTAACCCAAGAACCAATTGGTTTGGAATAATTCAATAATTTTACAACTTCATGAAGAAACATATCATCTCTTTCGATCATAACTTTTGAAGTTTCAATGTAAGCAATATCAGAATAAGTGAGTTTATGGGATAATCGACCATCAATAGGATATAGAAGACAGATAATCGGGTATTTTCTCTTCCATGATATTCCTGGAAGCTTGAGTGATTCTTCTTGCAATTTAGACCAATATTTAGAATATTTCTTCTTAATTTCTTCTCTGGTATTTTCTAACTCTTTTTCACTTTCTTTCGTTAAGACATTTTTCTTGTAATAATTTAGGATTTCAGACACGATATCTATTAATTTCTGAATTTCCTCAAGCCACTTTTCTCCAAACTTTCCTCTCGGAGGATTTTGCTCTATATATCTTGCTAATTTTCTTGGTGACTCAATATCGTGGAGAACCACTATATTTCTAGCCCAAGGTAAGAAATGTTTGAATCGAGTAAACTTTATTTCTCTGATAACTTTGTATAACGCTCTTGCTTCTTTGTCCCGTTCTATCCAACTTATTTTTTTCTTTAAAGGTCCATGGTACTCAAAATAATATAGGGCATCAGCTAAATCCGAATGATAGAATTTTATTAGTTCACTCAATTGTCTCACCATTGAATGAAAGAGTTATTCCTAACATTATTTTTAACTTTTGTCTAATCGAAGGAAATGTTATATTAGTATCAGCGTAGGAATCGGAAGAAAGAAATAACCTTGTTTTTCAAGAATAGCTGAGAACAATGGTTGTGTTAACAAAAGCGAATACATTCTTAATTCAAGTTGATAGTACTCGCAAAAACTACGTCCCAAGCAGCTATGCCAATATTCCTGGTGAACCTATTTTCGCTGAGGATGTTCTTTTGCACAATCGCTTCAAATTAGATGAAGAATCCATAGCTCTTAATCCAGATTTTCATAAAGTAGGTTCAAATGATTATTTACTTGTCTTTTGTAATCCCCTTGTTCCTCATTCACCTAATCAGATCAAATTTATCTTCAAAGTTGTAAATAAACTTGGAAATCAAATTGTCCTAAAATCTTTTACAAAACTAAAACGTGGTTATACTCTCAAACACATCAAATCTCTAGTAGAGGAGGGGAAACTAGCAAAAGAAATGCTGAAGTGTGGGACAAAAGGTTTCAAAATTTGTCAAGTTAACTTCTCTGACTTAGAATTATTAGTGAATTTCGATCCTTTAGTTCGAACTTATCATTCTACAAGCTGGAAAACATAAGATGAATTAAGCTACTCCAAAAAACTCGTCAGCTCCTATTCCCAGGAAAAGCATCTTGATTTCAGCATTTGTTTTATCTTTATGCTCTTTTCTATAAGCAATAATTTTATGTAAACATTCAGAACATAGCTTCTTTCCATCCATGATCTCCATTGCTCTCGCTAACTCCATTTCATCTCGAGAAACTTCTTCATTCAAAACTTTAATTGGATTATGTGTAGTTAAACAGCAAACAATATTATCAGAATTTGAGAAAATAGAATTAGCACAATTATCAGCCCCTGTTTTCAAAATATCTGTATCAATTTGTATTCGTTCAATAATTTCTCCTAAATCTAAAACCTTTACAGTTTTCGCATCCCCTTCTTCTGAATTCATGCAAAACGTGTCTCCACCATTTTCAATTAGTAACTTGGGACAACCATGATACAGCTTCGTTTTACCATGACTTAAAGCAGCGGTAAACGCTAGAGAGAAGATGATAGCAGCAATTATAATGAACAAAGACGATGGTTGTAAGGCATCTTGAAAACCGGGAATGAATTGAAACAAATAAATGGATATTAATGCTCCACCAAACCCAAAAGCAAAGACATATGTGAATAGATTCATTCTTCTTCGTAAATCTGGAAATGATGTTGCTCGTTTAGCCATCATACGCATTTCGATTACAAGTAAAAGGAAAATCAGAAACATGATCAAAACACTGATGATTGCAAAGGCTAGTTTAAATTGAGTATTCACACCATAATTTGATTTTGTTGGAACCAATTCAAGGATGTCTTTATCCAAAAATAACCATAATGATAAACTAAATGCTGGTATGAAAACAAAAACGTGTAAATATCTTGGAATGGATTTATATTTTGCTCTCCAGAAAAATATCGAGAAACTTAAAGCTGGTATGGTCATAAGAAATAATGAAAACATCATTAATTTATCGAACCAAATTGCAACGTTATTATTCCCTAATAGGTAATAAGACTCTTTCAATAAACTAAAAATCACAGCCAAAACTCCCCCAAAAAAGGTAATTAAACCAAATAAAATATTCGCTAGATTGCGTTTGTTCTTGGAAATTATTACAATCGTAGCAATTGTACCTAAGGGAATTGCAATCGCGTCGATTATTAGTTTACTACTAACCAAATTTTGTACTATCCACTTTGCCAATAATTGTCCCTTAATCCCGCTTTGTATTCACTGTTTGAAGTTTTTAAATCATATATACCATAAGGATATTACTTAAAAAATCATTCTAGATAGAACAGACTGCAAAACTAGATAAACATAAATTAAAAAAGATAAAAATCCTAATAGTAACAACTGTAGATAAAACTGTGATTGAACTATGAATATCAAATGCTTTAATTGTTCCAGCGAAATAAATGAAGCCCAACCTATTTGCCCAAATTGTTTTGTTGTACAAAAAAAGCGATTTACTCGAGAAAAAGTCATTGATTTTCTAGAAGCAACTTATCCAACGAAACTAATACATAAACCAAAATTCGAATCCATTCAAAAACCACTGAAACAAAGATCTCATGGTGATTGGCTCGTTTTTGGTATTGCAACATTCGGAATAGGTTACTATTACTATTTGTTAATGACATTGAAGGATCTTTCAGATCATTGGTTTTATCCGCATGGACCGTATGAAAATACAACAAAAGTTGATATGTTTATTTCTACATTACTTGTTATTGTAACTTATTTCATAGGAGCTCCATTTATTCAATATATGAGATATGAGAAACTACGCAGGCATTTACAAAAATCACCAGATCGAGAAGAGAGAAAGTTTCCACTGAAAGGAAAAAATATTGCTTTGTGGTATTTATTCCTAAATGTTCTATTCGTAGGTGCATTTTCATTGCTAATTATAGGATTATTATCTGCATTGCTGGGTTTTGTATTTGAAAATCCTTCAACACTCATAATGTCTATTTTCTTTGCAGGGGCAGGAATTGTGTTTATTCTTATGATATTTGTTGGAGTTTTGGTTTTAATGTTTGAGAGAAGATGGCAATCAACATACAACTCTCACATTCAGTGGCATCAAAAAAATCTTGGATGATTATTGAAAGAGAATTATCTTACTGAATTTTATTACTCAGAAAGTTAATAATTCTAGTTTTAAATTATTTCTACATAAAATTGAATAGGTGTTTGTATCGTGAGAAAAAGGTCATCTTTGAATGCAATGGTTTTTCTCTTAATTATCTGTATCAGTTCAATATTTGTGATTAAGAGTCAAAATTCAAATCAAGTCGCAAATATGAATGAATTATATAGTGAAAAAATTCTAGGGGAGGATCTTTTTGGACAATACTTTAGCGATCAAATCAAACCTAGACCAATGATTGAAGCAGATGATGAACCTATCTTCTGGGATGTATTCAATGGCAGCGAGATCATCTATAATCCTGTTGTTTTATATGTGAATTATTTTTACTGGGATGCTTTACCTTTCTATGATGATAATGAAGAGTATGTTTTTGAGATGTTTGCGAATGAAAGTACTATTTTTAATTCGAGTTATCTTTACTCTCAATACAATGCTTATTATTGGTGGTTGGGTTACGACTGGAATGTGAGTATTTATGAACCAGGTACTTTAATCAACATCACAGCGTTTTTCTATCAAGAAAATAATCATAACTTAAATCATACAGCATCTATTCTTGTTACCATTAGTGAATTAAGTGAAACTCCAACAATAGACATGGAAGATTTTACTATCGATCTTCAGCATTTTGCAGGATCCTATGTTACAGGAGGAGCTTATTGGTACTATGAACCAACAGGACTGAATCCTTACTATCACTTTGCTATCTTCCCTGATGGCTATGTTGAATTCAAATTTGGAGATCGAGAGTTATACCAAAGTAGTGATTTAACTTCAATTGATGTTAAAGGTTTAATGCAAGATCTAATCGACCTTGGTTTCTTTCAACTAAAAACACTGTATCAATCTCCCAACTATATAGTTGATTTAGGTTGGTTGTCTTGGTATTATATTAAAGTAGAATCAAAAAGTGTACAAGAAGATAGAAGTGCAGAAGAAGCTGATGATTATGTGATTCGTCCTGTTGCTTACTCGAATTGCTTACAAGCAATAAAAGATCGCGTAGACAATATTTATTTTGAACCCTTGAAATGGAAATGGCGTCTTTTCTTCATTATTTCTGGTTCATCTCTTGGTGGTCTTGGTGTACTTTTGTATGGAGTCTATGTATTCACTTATCGAAGAAGACGATAGAATTCCAAGATCATTTCTGATTTTTTTCTTTCCAAAAAGTTGATGAGATAAATTGAACAAGAAAATTCGCAGCATTAATTGCAGTTGTATCTGCAGTATCATATAAAGGATTTAGCTCAACAATATCCATACCAATAAGGTTTGTTTTTTCAGCGATTGATTGGATTATTTTCATTATTTGATTTGGAGTCAAGCCATCTGGTGTCGGAGCACTAACGCCTGGAGCATAAATTTGATCAAGACTATCCATATCAACTGAAATATAGGTTAAATCAGTTCCTTTAGTAATTCTTTGTATTGTTTTTTCTATTACGGAAGCTAATCCCTTTTCACGAATATCTTCTATTGTGAAAATTAATCCGTTTTTATCTTCAACATACCTACGATAAGTTCTAGCATTTGTGAAATTACGAATACCAATTTCCACAAAATTTTCTCCGGAAACGAGACTATTATCTAAAATGCGTCGAAAAGGTGTTCCGCTTGTTATCCTCCCCTTAATAACTTCTCTAACGTCAAGATGAGCATCAATATTAATTAATCCTATTTTTTTTGGATTATTAGCTTCTTTTAATCCCTTAATAATGGGATAGCTTATTGAATGATCGCCCCCTAAAATAATAGTTTTAAAACCTCGTGAAGCTATTTTGTTTATTACCTCACTTATTAAATCATGAGCTTCTACAACCGAATCAGCTTCAAGTATTATATCTCCAAAATCAATGACTTTTTCATCACCAAACCAAAAATCCTTAGACCAGTCATAAGCTTTGAAATATCGAATTGAATCCCTGATTTTCTTAGGACCACCTTTTGCTCCTTTTCGGCCCAGCACTGCGGAATCAAAAGGAATTCCTACAAGCCCTATACCAGGACCCTTTTCTCCTGTCCAGCACTCGAAGATATCCAGCATTCTTGTCTCATTTGGATCAAATCCCTTTTTTTGATGTGGTTCCCATTCTCTTAAACACTCTGAAATTGTGATTTTATCTTCTAAGTGATCTATCTTTCTTTCCATGAAATCATCTCTTATTAATACTCTAATCTCACATATTGCTAAGAGATAATTGCTTTTTTCATTTATTTTCTGTTAAAATTAATTTAGAAAACAGTATAAAATAATAAAAAAAATAGAAACAGAAATCAGATCTGTTTGATCTGACTTTCAAAATATTAATTATGTTTTGACTTCTGCTGGTTTTTCCACTGGAGCTTCTTCTTTTGGAGCTTCCTTAGCAGGTGCTGGTTTTGGAGCTTCTGGTTCTAAGACCATAGTTGGAAGGTTAAGAACTCTTGATTTCCAAACATCAACATTCTGAATCGGGTGAACTTTCTTAGCTCTTTTGTAGATTTCAGTAGCCATTTTTCCTGTTACCAAATCCATAATATGCTTATCAAAAGGCATTCTTTCTGCACGTTTAGTAATTACGTCATACATTACTTCTCTTATACCTCTTTCATGACTTGATTTGCATCTGAAAGGAGTTAATGCTATAATACTACAGCGCAAACGAGCACCATCTTTTGTGGTAACATTGAAAATACCATCAATTCGAGTTCGTCGTCGACGAATCATTGAACGTAAATAATCGCGAGTATATTCATGACCATTAAAATCTGTAACTGCATTATCACCTTTTACTTTCTGCACTTTGAAGGTGATTTTTACATGCATTTTCTTATAATCACCAGTTAAATCCATTAAAGTGGATTTTAGAGTTCTGCCTACTACATACTCTGGATCAGAAGATGGAGTTTCTGCGATTTGTTCCCCACCAAACATTTCAGGGGCCATCACTTTATACCAAGTCTTTAATGTGAATTTATCAATAACTCTTCTGCTTTCTTTATCTTTTCTTTTTCTACCTCGGGCTGCTCTACTACTCAATTTTTTTTTCTCCTACTTGTTATCAAACAAACATTCTATTCATAAGTTCTTGTGTATTTTGTTATCTAATATAGATACCAAGATATATTCGAGACAAAATCGTCTCTATTAAAACATTTTCCTTTTATTGAGAATATAAAATGTCCCACACTTTTGGTTAAGAACTACATTTGTACATTTTTTATAGTCTTATATGACAAATCTATCTTTTCAAAATAATCTTCAAGTGTTCTCAATAAATCCAAAATAGATTTCTCAGATTTTATGTAAAGTACTATTTTGTTTCCTTCAATTTTAGATGAAGAAATAACTCCTTCTGGGGTCTCTTGATTTTCCGGATAAGTTGAGTTATTAATAGTTTCAGCAATGTGATTATTCTCGAAGACCAGTGTAACTTGGATTTCCGAATAGAACCTATTTAGATGATTTCTTGGTTGTAGATTTTGTTGATTTTTGTTTTTTCTCAGCTGTAGTTTTACTCTTTTGTGTTGGTGTTTTGGGTTTAGGCTTCGGTGCTTTCTTTTTAGGTTCCGATGGTTTTTCTTCTTTGGGGTGCAATTGCTTTTCTAAAGCAGCATTTAGATTTTCAATCAATAACATTTCTGTACCTTGTGGAACTCTTGCTCCGGCAGCAATATTATGACCCCCGCCTTCTGCTTCAGAACCTATAGACTCAACTGCTTCTCTTAATGCCAAACCTAGATCTAGTCCTTGTTTGATAAGCTGAGTAGTTCCTCTACTGCTAATCTTTACTGTTCCATCTTCTGAAATGGCGATGCCTACAAGTGGTTTATTCTTATCAATAAACCTCTTACTTGAAATAGCAATGGAAGTTACTGTCCCAATCATTGTATCATCTATGATATTCCTGCCATCAAAAAGTATCAAGTTAGAGTACTCTTTCAAATGCTCACTATCTTGGTTTATAATTTCAAGGGATTTAGAGATTTTAATACGATAAGCATGCATTATTTCTTCTGCTTCTTGTAAGAGGAATTTTCTTTCACCCATACAGATTCCAATAGCAATTCCTGTTGCTTTTAATCTTCCACAAGAATTTAGGAGTGAACCAAACTCTCTTGCATCTCTCAGAAGAGTTCCAGTTTGCTCATTTGGCAAGTTGTAAACCCAACCTAAGATGCTTTGTGATTCTTGAGCTGTCATGCCCATTTTTAATCCATAAGTTATTAATCCTTCAACTAACATTCTTCGTTCATCATTATTAAGATCCTGGATGGTTCTCCAAGTATCTCCTCTCTGTTGAGGTATGCCAGTATCACGCATAAACCGAATACACATATCTCCATCACCTGTAAGACCCGGGAGAAATGGATCAGTAGTATACTCAAGTGCTTGATAAATCGGTCGTGTTTCTCTTCCAAATAATCTGATATCTAATTTTACTTCAAGAACACCTGCTTTAAGGCCATCTTCAACAATCTTCTGATTTAATGAAATAAGAGAATTCTTCTCGCCTTTATCCTGACGATCGGCTAATGCACCAACAACTGCAATGCTTGCTGAATCAATATTCTTGGAACCCAGCTTTTTCGCAAAGAAATAGGATAGACCAGCACCACTAATTTGATTCGCACCATCATAATTAAACTCGAACGGATTCACATGAACTAATGATTCAAATTCAGGTTTTGCTAAAACCGGATGGTGGTCTAGAATTATAATTTCCTTTTCAGACAAGTACTTGTTAATGCCTTCTAATTGTCCTCCCCCTAAATCAGTAAATAAGAGCGTTTTTACATCCTTCAGCATTGATAATTCACTTATGATCTGTAATTCGAGTTGTCTAACGCATCTAATATGATAGGGAATATTCGCTCGATGAAGGGCTTTACCAATTATACCAGCAGAAGTAAGTCCATCTGCATCTATATGACTCACACATAAGATAGTATCTTTTGAGTCTTTTATAGTATCAACTGCTGCATTGATTCTATTGGTGAATTCTTTGAAGTTTCCTTTAGTACTTTTTGCAGAGGACATATCTCCACCACACAAGTCATTACATTGTGCTACTTAATATCATTTTGTGTATTTTTACTTAAAAAGCTACTAAAATCTAAAAATTAAATAAAAAGAAAGAAAAAAAGATATCGTGCTCAATAATGTAGATAATTCTGTATTTAGCTTACCTAATTATTGTAGCAGCAGTATCTGGTCTGTATCTGAAAGTTTTTGGAATAATACCTTTCTTTTGATAATATCTCATTAGTCGTCTGATTTTTGATTCTATTTTCTCTAAACCATATCTTGAATGGAGATCTTTTGGATGACCATCTAGATGTCTTCTTAGAGCCATAGCTCTTCTAACCAAATTCCTAAAGTCTTCTGGATAATCAGGATAAATGCCTTCTCTTTTCATAATTTCTGAAATCCTTTGCTTGATAACAAGCTTAGATGAAGGTATTCCATGAGTATCTCTTAGAACAGTACCAATCATTGCTGAAGTTAAGCCTTGTTTTGCAAGGTCAACAATTTTTGTTTCGATTTCTTCAGGTGTCTGTGTTATCCACTCAGGAATAGATGCATGAGGGGGTCTTTTAGAACCTGATTTACCTTTACGTCTTGTATGCATTCTTGCCATATGTTTCACCAGTTGTCCTGATGTTTCGTATCAGAGCTCCATACCTTACCCCCTAAACGGATGGCGAATCCTTGGGAAAAAGTGACCCGATTACGAACAGACAGCATTTCAGCTATCTTACCATTATTCATCAGAATATGGAAGTAATTGAAGTTTTCAGACTTCCATTATTAAATATTGCTATGGAGTGTCTAAATTCCTCGTGAATCTGAGGGAAAAGAATTACTTCTTGAAAAGATCCTTTCTTGGTTCGAATTTAAAAATAACTTTTGCTTTACCACCGATTTTAACTGATTTGATCTCATCTTCTGTTCCTTTAATTATCACTTCAATTATGCTTGGTCGTTCCAAGGATTCTCCTTGTTCAATTATTATAGTACCTGGTTTAGCAAAACCTCTTTTGACAAGGTAAGCTCCTAATGCACCATTCGCTAGACCTGATACAACAGTTTCCGGGGAACCTCTTATCGGTTCAAATTGTCGAGTATAACAAGTGGACCCATCTAAATATGTGTCGAAAGTATAAAGATGAATACCAGAAACTTTCATTCTTCTACAAAGACGTTCAACTTCATCATATTTGGGTACTAATGCATCAGTCATTTCTTTACTAGAAATCAAAATCAGTAATTTTGGACTCCCAGTGTCAGCTATAACAAGAGGGAGTTTCTCATCGGATTCTATTTTATCAATTCGTATTCCTAAAATATCTGCCAGTGCTTGTATGTTAAATTCAACATCTCTAAATTGAGGTTTTCTCTGAGTCATGTAAACTTTATCTAGAATATCATTTTTCCATTGGATTTCCGTTTTAAATATACCTTCCTTTGTTTCCACTTTAATAGATGCTTTTGAATTCTCAGGTACAATATCTCCAACATCTGCAAGAAGCCATAATGCTGCAATTGTAGCATGACCACTAAGAGGTATTTCTTTTTTAGGAGTAAAGTAATCAATCTTAAAATCCGCTTTTTCACTATTTGATACAAATGCAGTAACTGAAAGATTCATCTCTCTGGCAATAGATTCTCTTATCTTTTTTGAGAATTCATCTTTCATATCTAGGACAATTGCAGTGGGATTCCCTAAGAATGGTTCGCTACTAAAGGCATCTACTTGATAAAACAATCCAATAGTATCTCCTGTTTATTTGTTTGCTATTAGATTAAGTTGAACTAAAATTGCTTCTTTTTTGAACATATAAAACTTTTCTTGCTGATAAATCAATGCTTATTTTTGAGAAAACTCCGGATAATTTAAGAAAAGGAATTGAAGAAGAGTTAATAATCCTTATTTAAAGAAAACCATTAACAATAAATATTCGAAAAATATATTCAAATCTATGATATCTCGAGGTTAAATCCTTGCCAAAGAGAGAAAAAGAAAAGAAAGCAAAGAAAGATGATACTTCTGAAGTAGTTGAGAAGGAGAAAGGTAAAGACATTAAGAAAGAAGAGAAGATTGAACCGAAAAAAGAAAAGAAGAGAAAAAGTCGGAGAAAAGTAAGGAGAGAAAAAGTAGATTCGGAAAAAATTGCTGAAATCGAAAACAATGCTTACAATTTATTATTTGATGATGTTAATCTGTTCCTTCATGAGCTTCCGCATATGAGTCTGAATGCTTTACGACAAAGATTAGTTCTTATTGATGGAAAGATGCTCTGGTTAGAGAAAATTAGCGAAATTGATCTTCTAGATGAGGAAGGTTCTGATGATATCATTGATATGGAAATGGAAATGTTGGAGATGGGGTTAGATTTGGAGACAGCTGATGAAATGAAATCAGCTTATGAACCAGATGTAAAGGACTTCAATCTTTCAACCTTCAAAGCTCAAATTGAAGAAGAGAAAACTTTGGGTGAAAGCATAAAGGACATTGTCAAAGAAATCGAAATGGGTGATTTAGAGAAACCCATTGATGAACTTATGACTAAATTCATTCTTTATGATCTAAGGGCTCAAATGGAACGAGCAATAAATGAAGTCTTCAAAATTGAAGGAAAAATAAAGAAACTCAAGAAACAGGAAGGAAAAGATAAGGAAATTAAAGCTCTAGAAGCAGATCAGAAACATGCTGCGAATTCGCACCTAAAAGAGGTACTAAACAAGATCAAGAAAGAAAAACCGAAAATGATTCTATCAAAAGAGTTCATCACAGAATTCAAACAATTAACAAACAAGAAGATTGCAGCTTTAAAAGCTAGAGAAGAGAAGGAATTTGAACAAATGGTAGATGACCTATTAAAAGAATGAAGAATTAAAAAGGTGAATTTAATGGAAGAAATAGAATTAACTGGTGTTGTTTCAAAAAAATTTAATGAATATATTTTGACCACAGATGAAGGCAAAGAATACAAACTCTTTGCTATTAATCCATGGGAGTCTGTACCAATTGATTTTGATACTGCTAAATTCGAGGAATTCATTGGTGAATCAGTCAAAGTATATGGAAGACTCTCAGGAAGCGAAATATGGAATGCCTTAGTTCATTGCCCAGATGAAGCGGATACAAAAGCACCAAAATTAGATGATCTGTTAATCGATAATATTGAAAAAGAATGAATAAGCGATGAATTTCATCGCTAAAATTTATTGTTCTCTTCTACGACCGTATTTGGTTGTATCAAAGAAAGGATATTCTACTACTTTTGCTGGATATGGTTTATCTCTAATAATTATAGTGAATTCAGTATCAAGTGCGGTATATGCTAAAGGAAGAATTGCCATAGCAATACCCTTTCCTGTTAGGGGGGAAATACTTCCACTTGCAACTTCACCAATTTCTTTTCCTTCGGAATGAATTTTGTAGCCATGTCTTGGTATTCCTTTCTTCAAAAGCTCTATACCAACTCTTTTTCTAGTTATTTCCTTTAAGGTTAACTTGTTTTCTTCATTCAATGTAGGATACTTAGCTTTGAGTGCCTCTTGTCCAATGAAGAATTCCTTATTCATATCAATGAATATTCCTTGAATACCTAAATCCATTTCAAAAGGATCATACTCAGGAGTGAAATCTTGACCAGACAAAGGTAAGCCACCTCCAAGTCGCAAAGTATCTCGAGCACCTAATCCACAAGGCAATAAACCAAATGATTCTCCTGCTTTCAAAATAGCTTTCCAGAGTTTGGTTGCTTTCTCAGCAATGGTATCTTTGGTTCCAACGGTTGTAATTTCAAACCCGTCCTCACCAGTATATCCTGTTCGAGAAGCCATAATATCAATACCTGCTAGTTGAGTTTCAAAGTATCCCCAACTTCTTGGGATTTCAATATCAGTCATAGTTTCCAAAATTTTCACACCTTTTGGACCTTGAAGGGCGAACATAGCGGAATCTAAAGTGAAATCATAATAGCTAATATCTAAATTTGGATTCTTTTGTTTCTCACCATCAATGAAATTAATCATCCAGTTCCAGTCATTGACTCGTGGACCAGCATTGCAAACAAAAATCGCATAATCTTCACTTTTTCTCATTGTGACACAATCATCTAGCATTCCTCCGTTCTCATCGAGGAGATAACTGTACCCGCAGCGACCATCTGCTAGCTTCATAAGATTTCGTGGCAAAATTTTGTTTAAAATTAGAAAAGCATCTTTCCCTGTAAAACGGAAACGCCCCATGTGACTTACATCGAAAATTCCTGCGTTCTCTCTTACAGCCATATGCTCCTCTCTTATAGATGAAAATTGCATTGGTAGTTCCCAACCACCAAAAGAAGCCATATCACCATTTTCTTTATGCCATTCATAAATTGGGGTTCTCATATCTGTCATCAAACTATCCTCTAAGATTTTTAGCAAGTTATATTATCTTTATTTCTGGAAACACAATTAGCTAGTCCTTTAAAAATTTTAAGGGAAAACCTAGATTAGTAGCTACATACAAAAACCTACTCTCAGCTAACACAATAGTAAGATTATTGAGGTCAAAACTTTGGCTAAAAGAAAATCTTTCACAATTATATTTTATTTTATTTTTTCATTGCAATTAATTTTCACTTTATCACTTAGCAATACTAATTCAGCAACAACAACTGGTCTGTATCAAACTCTCAACAAACCATTTATTGGTTCATTTTCGGAGAATGTTTTGTTATCAACAGAAGATTTTCTATATCCTCATCATGTTGAACCAACAATCGCTATAGGACCAAACGATCAGATTTTTGCTGGTTGGAAAAATGCAGATGGACACAATACTGGTGGTCTCAGGGTCTCATTTTCAAAATCTGTTGATTATGGGGAAACATGGACAGCTCCAGAAGATATGCCATATTACGGTGGGCTTCTTACCGGGCAATCAGATCCCTGGTTGGTTTATGCTGATGGTTATTTGTATTATGCCTATCTAGAATATAGTAGAACGGCAACTCCACTTTCCCATATTACAGTAGCAACAAGTATTGATAATGGTGAATCGTGGAACAGAGTAAATGCAACCGGTGGGGTGGACTTCGCTGATAAAGAAACTATGACAGTAGATTCTGCCGGAAACATCTACGTTGCTTACGATGACATAGTTATGGATAACGGCACAACATATATGCGATTAACTAAATCCACAGATCATGGACAATCATTTGATGAGATATGCCTTATTGCTGACAGTGTTTCCGATCCAATTGATCACTTAGGTCCTTATGTTACAACGGATAGTCAGAACGATGTGTATGTGGCTTGGTTATGGTGGACATTAGATGCTACCTGGGGTGATGTTTATGTAACACGATCGATAAATCAAGGACTAACATTTTCTACTCCTGTAGATATTAATGCTGATTCAGAGAATGGAACTTTCACAGCATCCTTAGATGGACAACCTATGAAAGGAACTCTACCTGTTATCAGATTTGATGATAATGATCGATTATATTGCCTTTGGGCTGAATTAATTGATGCTGATCAGTCGTGGGGTACTTTTCTAAGATATTCCGATGACTATGGACTTACCTGGAGTGATCGTTATACAATAAATCAAGTTGTTAATGGAAATCAATGGCAACCAGATATGGATATAGATTCACAGAATAGATTGCATTTTGTCTATTATGATCAACAAGGAGACTTTTTCAAACCATATTATCGTATGGGTTATTTTAATGATTCACTAACTACAACTCTTACAATAACAGATGCTTTACCCATAAGCGATGAATCAACAAACGCTATCTTTACTAGGCCCGGAGATTACTTCATGGTTCGAGTAGATTCAAAAGACATTCCACATGTTGTTTGGTCTGATGGAAGAAATAATGAAATGGACATCTATTATAGTCATGGTATTGTTCAAGCTACATCCAGTGGATCAATAGCTAATACAAATACTGGAATACCTATAGGAACTATTGTAATGGTTGCAGTTATTGTCTTTATAATTCGTAAACGCAGAGCAAATTAGCTCTCAATTATCTTTTTTTATATATTAGAAAAAGAAAGTGGATAAAGGATCATTTGAGAATCCAATCTTTATCCCAGTCACCAATATAGCTAAAAGCAAAGGAGTTCGCACCTGTATGATAACCAACAAGTGGATTAGCTTCAAAATAATGAATTTTCATTCCATTCTTGTTGGATGCTTCTAAATGCTCATAGATTTCTTCTGCAACTTTAGGATTTCTTGTATGCCAAAAAAAGATCTCATTAAATTCTGCTTTCTCAAGAATCATTTCTCCATATTTCTTTAGCTGATTTTTAACTTTGTTTTTGCTTAAAACACCTGCACCTTGGATAATCCCATCACCCATATATAATACAGGATTGAGACCAAAAGTTGATGCCATGAATTTCTTTGCGCGACCAATGTGTCCTGATAAATAGAGATACTCTAGATTCTGGAAGACAAAAGTAGTTCTTATTTTCTTATAAACTAACTCTAGGGCGTTCAAGATTTCATCTTTAGTTTTGTTTTCAGCAGCTAATTTCGCAGCATAAAGAGCAAGGATACCAACACCAGTAGTAGCTTGTTTTGAATCAAAAACTGAGATATCTTTATCTGGTAATAAATTTATAGCAAATTGTCTGGCATTGTCATTTATACTAGACATATCACCTGAGAGAAAAATAGCGATGACGAACTTACCTTTTGTAAGTGCTTCTTCATAAGCAGTTACTATTTCATGTGGTGTGGGAATCGAAGTTCTTGGAAGATTATCTTTATTACAACAAGACAATCGTTCGAAAAACTCATCTCGAGAAATTTCGTTTTTATCCACTCCCCAACATCGAAAAACCTCATCTTCGAATGTTATACGATAGGGTAAAATCGTGATGTTGTACTTTTCAATTACATCATCAGTTAGGTTACTAACCCCATCTGTCACTATAGCGACTTCTTGCATAGTTGTAACAACTTCTATAGATTCAATAGTTAGGAATTAAGTACTAATTCTAGGAAGAAGTATAAAAAGTTTAATCGAATACTCTATAATTTAGAGCAATATCAAGAGTTGGCGTGAGAGAAAAAGTGGAATGAAGAAGCACTGGATAGTTAAAAGAAGAACACCTAGCCGGGTTTTCAACAAGCAATATTCTTAGACTATTATTTGAAAATAAATTCAGAGTGCATCCGAAATACTTTCCCAGATTATTTTTTACCATTTTTATGAGTACAATGCTTATGCCTTTAAGAATGATTGAACGAATCTTTTTCTTTTTAAAAGCATTTGATTTTGCTTGTTTTTGGAGAAGTAGAAAATGGTAGCGCGGGGTGGATTCGAACCACCGATCCCAGGGTTATGAGCCCTGTGGGCACAACCTAGCTACCCCACCGCGCTCTTGTTAGGGGTTTCTTATCAATTTCTTTGAGACGTTATTTATAAGGTTTAGCTTTAATTTATTTCAACATGATTTTTCTTTTTTTTGTGAAAAAACTTCTAACTCATTATTGTGATTTGAAGTCTTATTCATACAAAAACAAAAGCTCTATTTGTCGTTTCCCTCTGGGAATAATTCTACTTCTTCATCAGAAACGAATATTGTTACTAATTCTCTTGGTATTAACTCGAAATAGATGTTTTTCACTGTGAGTTTCTCTATGGTCGATTCATAGATCTCTTCTTTGGGTTTATCTGTAATTAATTCCTTGAGGTTTTCCGAAGCTGTTGTTGCGAATTTATTTGTGGATGCTGCTACAACGAATGGTTTCTGATAGTATTTGGCTATTAAGGCTAATTGGAATGATCCAATTTTATTGAGAATTGATCCATCTGGTAAAATTGTATCAGCACCAATAACAATCATATCTGCATCTTTTGCATAGTATCCTGCTGCTGCGTCAGCGATTAGTCTTACTTTAAATCCAAGTTCAGCTAATCTTTTTGCTAAGACTATTCCCTCTCTCTTTGGCCTTGATTCTAAGACATATACTCGTTTATCTATTGTATTCGCTGCTAATTGCTTAAATGCATCTAGAATAGTTGTACTATAAGAAATCGTCATTATTGATTGGGCATTCGTCAAGATTTTCATGAGATTCGTACTTGTGATTTTTTCTTTAAACATAATTCTCTCATATATTACATCTATTAAATCCAAGTAATCGATTTTCTTTTTTATCCTGTGAGATTTCCCATCCTTGAGTAATTTAATTGCTATTCTTATTGAAGCCATTTCTGGATGTATGGTTTCTAATTCTTCAATTAAGGCATTGAAATTTTTTACACCAGTCTCTTCTGTTCTCTCGACTTCTTTTCTGATTGCCTTTAGTATTTCAATTGTAAGATAGACAGCTCCATGGATAGTGTCTATTTTTATTTTCTCAATATCCCTTTGGAATTCCTTTGAAAGCATAATACTCACAAATCACTTCTTTAGTTTATACTTTTCCCTATGACGTATATTTCTTCTAACCATTTTATTCTTTGCTCTTGACTCACATAATTGACTCTGAACATTGTTTTATGCTGCCAATCCTCTATCCCACAATACTTCCAGGTATAAAAAATGCTTTTAGAAGTTACTTCATTAAATAGTTCTTTCTCCATTTCTTCAGTTGCATCAAAAGTTTGTATCAATATACCCTTCTTATTAAGTAGTTTCGGATCTGGCTTGTCATCTTCATAAGTAAATGCAAATCCTTCGGCTAAAACGCGATCAAAGTATCCCTTCATGATTGCTGGAGCGCCGTACCACCAGGCAGGATTAATTAGTACTATAGTGTTTGCCCAGTCAATATCATGTTGAAAATTTAGTATCGTTTCGTAATCAGTAAGTGTTTTTGGATCACCAATTAATTCGATTTTTGATAATATAGGATTGAAATTGCTAGAATATAGATCATGAATTCTAACGGTATTTTTGTTTTCTTTTAATCCTTCTACTAACTTCTTTTTAATTGCTGAACAAAAACTCTCTTCGTTGGGATGAGCATAGATAATGAGAATATTCATACATGTATTTATGAATCACTTACATTAAAATCATACTATCTCAATAATGGCATTCTTTATTATTATAGATAGAAATAGGAAACATTATATAAGAGACCTAGAAAAACGATTAGTGAGGAAAAAAATCATGACAAAGTATGTTTGTCACCGTTGTGGTAAAGTCGTAACTCCTGAAGAGCTAAACTTAATGCCTGGATCCAAATGTCCGGACTGTGGTCACAGAATTCTATTGAAAACTAGACCACCCATCATTAAGAAATTAAAAGCTAAATAATTTTTCATTTTTATAAAGAATTGAAAGAACAGATTTACTCTGTACTTTCTTTTAATAGGTCTTCTAATTCTTTGAGTTCATATTCTCCTGTAAGCAGTAATACAATTGCATCTGAGAGTTCTTCTTGAGGTACTCTTATTTGTTCCATTGTGTCTCTGTCTCTAATTGTTACTGTATCGTCTTGTAAGGTATCATAATCAATTGTTACGCAAAAAGGTGTTCCGATTTCATCTGATCGAGCGTATCTCTTTCCGATTTTCCCGGTGCTATCAAATATGGTTTCAAATCCTTCAGATTTTAGTTCTTCAAATATCTCAAGAGCTTTCTCTTCTAACCCATCTTTTTTCATTAATGGACATACTTGAACATCATAAGGGGCAATTGTTGATGGAAATTGGAACCAAGTCCAGTCCCTATCATCAGTTTCTCGATAGCAACTTTCAAGAACACAGTACAATGTCCTCCCAACACCGATGGATGGCTCTACAACAAAAGGAATAACATTTCCAGCTGTATGTTGAATGCCCATCTTGGTTTTACTAGCTTTCTCATGACTTGTCAAGTCGTGTTGTTGTCTGAACGCATTTCCTACAACTTCTGTCCACCCAATAGAGAGTTTTACCTCGAGATCGAAGTTCCCTCCGCTATAATGGGGAGTTTCTTTAGGCAACATATGTCTGAAACGGATTAATTCAGGGTTCACACCGACTTCTTCAAAGAGAATTTTTTCTTTTACTAAATAATAGGCCATAGCAGCATTAGGTAATATTTTCTTTTTCACTGCATCCACTGCTGAAATCAAAATTGGTTCTTCAATTCCTTTTGCTTGTTGGTCTCGAGTGAGTATTGGTAAAAGCTCATCGGCTAATTCTTCAAATCTTGGAGGATCATCTAGTTGGTCTTCCGCAAAAAAGACCTCTAGTTCCATCTGCTTGAATTCTCTAACTCGTATTATGAACTGTCTTGGAGAAATCTCATTACGATACACTTTGCCAACTTGAGCAATTCCAAAAGGTAGTTTTGCTCTCATGGCATGAGATATTCTTTTGAAACTCGTGAAGATATTCTGAGCAGTTTCTGGTCGAAGATATGCCACATTTCCAGACACAGAACCCACCTCTGTTTTCAACATTAAATTAAACTCTCGAGCATTCATGAAATCTCCCTTACAATTTGGACACTTGAGCTTGTTCTTACTAATGATTTTATCAAGTTCTTCTGGAGGTAAACCATCCGCATTCTGTTCGAGTTTATCCTCGATTATCTTATCAGCTCTAAACATAGACTTACAAGACTTGCATTGAACAAGTGGGTCATTGAATTTTGCCAAGTGACCTGAGGCTTCAAAGACTTTTTCCGGAATGATCAGAGATCCTTCCACCTCGAAATGGTTCTCATCTTTTACGAAATACTCGCGCCAGAAATTGATTAGTTTGAGTCTCATCAAAGTTCCTAGAGGACCATAATCAAATGCACCTGATAATCCGCCATAGATTTCCCCAGTGGGATAGGCTATTCCTCTGCGATATGAGACATCTTGAATCTTATCTAGTAAGGGTTGTTTTTTTTCAGAAATACTCGTTTCCTCCAATTATCGATGGGCTTCTTTGTTTTCTTTCTTGTTTTTTGCCAAAATATTAAGTTAAAAGCATTTTCTTTTTAACGGTTTTTTTATTACTAGTAACATTGTTTTTCAACAGTATAGTAAATCTTTTGATATGATTTTTCTGGATTGAATACAGAATACTAAGGAATCAATTGAAATGACAGAAAAGAAAGCAAAAACAAAAGCAGAAAAGAAAACTAAGAAAGAGAAGGTCGAAAAAGCTGAAGAAAAAGAAAAACCAGCGAAATTCAAGTTTGAGTGTCAAAAGTGTGGTGCGTGTTGTCAAAATCGCGATCCAATTCCAGTAACGTTTTCTGATCTAACAAGATGGACAAAACAAGGAAGCTTTATGTCAATTATTCTTCCTCATTTGGAACTCCGAGGTGTGAGTGAAGAAGATTCACTTGGTCAGCTTGCATTAATTCCTTATGTTAAAATGAAAGATGAAGATGAAAACAGCAAAGGTATTTGTCCATTTTATGATGAGGAAAATAAAATTTGTAACATCTATTTCACACTTCCGCTCTTCTGTAAAACCTTTCCACTTTACTTTAGTGGAGAAAAATACTATGTCTCTGATCCAACCTGTCCAGGTATAGGACAAGGGGATATGACAAAAGAAAAATTACAAGATATGAGAAATACATCAGTTCAAGATTTCAATGAAAGAGCAGATACAACCATAGCATTGATACCATTGCAGGGATTATTTATTCGTCACTTCATGAAACAATCACAAGATCAAATTGATAAAATGTCTGCTGAGGACAAAGACAAACTAGACGAGTTGCTCAAGAAATCTCAGAACGAAACCCCTCAAGATCCAGATGCAAAAGACAATTGATTCTTTTAATTGGAACATTTTTGTTCCATTTTTTTCATTCTAAAACTTCTATTGAATCAATAGTTCCAACGCCATCCAAATCATATCCTTCAACAACAGTCCTAAATTGCCCTTTTTTGTAACCTTTCAAGATTGTTTGCCAGTTTTTAGTTAATGCAATTATTGCTGCTTTTGTTCCTCGTCTTCCTTGTCCTGCAAAAGCTATGACTGTTTTAGAGGGATTGTATGGATTTGGAGTCTTGAAAATAATTCCCACATTATTTTGGGAATAGAAGGTTTTGGGGTCCTTAGATGTTATTCCTCTACCGAATCTTGCGTCGGGAGCAATACCTTGCATATGATTGTCGAAAGCAGGAATATCCAATTTTGTATTAATATCATGAGTAACAAGATTTACAGCTGGACCTCCTACTAATATTAGGTTTTGATCTAAAGCCTTCTCAGCTCTGACCTCAACGTCTAGTTTTACGAATAGATCATCTGGGGTTACGAAAAGTTGCCCCATAAACATTGCCAAATAAATTGCATAATGACCATCTCGTGCCCAAGTTTTATGTGGACCATGAGTGTCAGGAGCACCAACTACGATTAGACCATCAAATTTAGAATCTTTATAAAATTCTTTGAAGAATTTTTGCAGAGTATCATCAATTCTTGACTGACTGTTAAAGTGTAATCCCATATCTTGAGAACTTAATTCGATCCCATACGCTTTCTCTGTAGTTTTATAGTAACGAGCTTTTGCTCCTCTGATTTCTTTTTCAAAAGCAATGGTTACTAAACCTGCTTCTATTAATTGACGAATATGATAGTAGACTTTTTGCTCGTGTAAGCCCATCTCTCGAGCTATATCTGCTGGGAATTTAGGTTCCTTTGCTAATTTTTGGAGAATGGTCCATCGAATATCATGTAGTATTGCTTTCATTTCATTTGGGTTTTTGAACATTAGTATGTCTTTAGCAGCATAACCATCTTTGGTTTTTGATACTATTTTTTTCTTCATTTTATTCGCAACCAATTTCATTGTTTCTTGAGAGTTGTTTCTTTTTGGTTTTCGGTAGATTATTTCCAATTATCTTCATTTGATAAAATTAACTAACCATTATTAATTTTTTTATAATGGTTTATAATTGTAAAATATCATATTCATATGTATGAAAGAACAACCACTAATAATCTTTTCTCAGTGGTTCGAGCACAATTTTAGAATTGTTTTTAATGAAAAACAGCAGTGTAATTACTTACGCTTTGAAAAAACGGAATAAAGAAGATAATTAGAGGATAATGCTATGTGTGGTATAATAGGTTACATTGGTAAAAAAAGAGCTGCACCCATTTTATTTGATTCATTAAAGAAATTGGAATATCGGGGTTATGACAGTGTTGGTATAGCATCAATAAATGGTGATGCTGAGATTGAAATAAAAAAAGGAGCCGGGAGAATAGAGGCTGTTAATGAACGAATGAACTTCCTATCTGTAAATGGTTCTATTGGTATTGGTCATACTCGCTGGGCCACTCATGGAGGAGTGGAGGACAAAAATGCGCATCCATTTTTATCTTGTAATGGTCGATTTGCGCTTGTTCATAATGGAATACTAGAAAACTACCTCGAGTTAAAAGAGGATCTAGTAAAGAAAGGGCATACATTTACATCTGATACAGACACTGAAATTTTGGTTCATCTAGTTGAGGAAGAGGTGAAGAATAATGGGGAAAAAGATTTAGTAAAAATAATTTCAGATTTAACAAAAATTGCTAAAGGGGCATACACTTTCTTATTATTAGATGCTAAAGATCACATTATCTATGCTTTTAGAAAAGACTCACCAATTATTATTGGAATTGGAGAAGATGAACTGTTTGCGTCCTCTGATATTACTTCTTTCCTGGAACATACAAACAAAGTAATTATTTTAGAAAATAATCAACTTGCTGTTCTCAAAGAAAAGTATACAATTTATGATACTCAAACAGGAAAAGAAGTAAAACAGAAAATTACAACCATTGACTGGACTACTGAACAAGCAAGTAAAACTGGTTTTCCACATTTTATGTTGAAAGAGATTTTCGAAGAAGTTGAAATATCTAAACATTCTTTGGAACAAGATTCCCTAAAGCTAAATGGTATGATAGAGGTTTTATCTAAAGCGAAGAAGGTCTTCTTCCTCGGATCAGGAACCTCCTTTCGGGCATGTTTACTTGCTTCAATATACTTTGCTAAGATTGCAAAGAAGCATTTTATGCCAATTCTTGGGTCTGAATACAAGACATATCAGAATCTTGTGGACAAGGACACAGTAATATTTGCGATAAGTCAAAGTGGAGAAACTGCAGACGTTCTTCAAGGTATAACTCTTGCTAAAGCAAAAGGAGCTAGAGTCGTTTCATTGATTAATGTTATTGGTAGCACAATTATGAGAGAATCAGACCAATATCTCACGTTAAATTCTGGACCCGAAATCGCAGTAGCTTCTACCAAGGCATTTATTTCACAAGTATTAATCTTGACTTTACTGGCTTTCGGAGTAGCTGATAGATTGAAAGAAGGACGAGAACACTTGTATGAAGTTGTCAGAAAACTCGAGAGTATAATGAACCAATCGGATTCTATTGCCATGCTATCTAAAGATGTTCTCAATAAGAATGATCTCTACCTTATTGGAAGAGGAGTTTCTTTTCCGATTGCAATGGAAGGTGAACTAAAAATAAAAGAAATCGCATACATTCATGCAGATGCTCTTGCTGGTGGGGAATTAAAGCATCACACTTTAGCATTAATAGAACCGGGTGTTACTTGCATTGCGTTAGTTCCAAATGATGATACTAAAGATGACATGATTAACAACATTATGCAGATAAAAGCTCGAGGTGGGGAGATAATCGGAATTTCATCAGAACACTTGGAGTTATTTGACCACTATATTCCCATTCCAAAAGTTCACCTCGAACCCCTTCTAATGATTCCAGTACTACAACTTATCTCCTACTATCTCTCTGTCATCCGCGGAAATGATCCTGACTTCCCTAGAAACCTTGCTAAATCAGTTACTGTACTCTAAATCATTTCTTTTTTTATCTTCTATTTTACCTATAGTCAACATATAAAATAATAAAACAAAAAAATAATATTAAACAATCAAATATTTAATTAAATGATTGTTTATTGTTTTAAATCACTGCATTCACGATAAGTTTATATATAAAATGTTCTGAACTTTATATCGATATACAAGATGTTGTGTTTAGGGGAAAAAATACCACTAGGAATGGTATGCTCTGGTTAGTACCAGAACCACTTTAAATAGCCTAGAATGGGTGCCAATCCCCGAAAAAATGACCAAAAGAGGTCAAAACAGAAATTTAGCCGGAAGAAAAACGATGAAGTGCCCGTATTGTCAGTCACCAAACACTCGAGTTGTTGACAAACGATTATCTGACGACATGAAAGTAAATCGCAGAAGAAGAGAATGTCTCCAATGTAATAAGCGATTTACCACCTACGAACGAGTAGATGATGTCAAACTTTCTGTTATCAAAAAGGATAAGAGAAGAGAACCTTTCAGTCGAGACAAAATGAAATCCGGCATTGTTAGAGCTTGCGAGAAACGACCCATTAGCATGGAAGAAATCGATGAAATAGTAGATGAAATCGAGAGCGAACTAAGAAAATTAGAGGAAACAGAGATTGATGCTCAAATCATCGGCGAGAAAGTAATGGAGAAACTTCGCGAACTTGATGAGGTCGCTTATATTAGATTTGCTTCTGTTTATAGACGGTTCACTGACTTAGCTTCTTTTGAAAGAGAATTAGAGAAATTGAAGGTAGTTAAAGAGATCCAAGTGAAAGGACAAGATTCCACTGAACTTCTATTATTAGTTTCAGGTGACACCAAAGAAGAAATCTCAGGGTGGAATCGAGCTAAAATCACAGCAGCATTAATCAAAGAAGCTGGATTAGAAAAAATGGATGCAGAATCAATTGCAGCAGAAGTAGAACGCAAAATATTCGCATCTGGGATCGATGTTATTTCTGTTGATTTAATTAGAAGCTTAGTAGACAATGAACTCTTTGTAAGAGGATTTGCTACAAAACTCTTACAACAAAGAAGCATTGGTATACCAACTTATGATTTGAATCAATTAATTCATTCAAAGAGTAAAGAAAATAGCAATGTTGTAGCAAATAATCCCGAAGCAGTTAATCTAGCTATTGCTGAAACAATCTTGAAGAAATACGCTTTACAAGAAATGTTTTCTCCAGAAGTGGCAAATGCTCATCGAAAAGGTAAGATATATTTACACGATCTTGGCTTTCCAGTCAGGGTGTATTGTTCTGCACACAGTTTGGAGTACATCAAGAAATATGGGTTAAATTTGTTGAATCTTTCAACTGTTTCAAGCCCAGCCAAACATGCAGACACACTAACAGGTCATCTCAATACGTTCCTTGCGTCAATGCAAGCCTATTATGCAGGTGCACTAGGTCTCGCTTACCTTAACATCTTCTATGCCCCATTCTTTGTAGGGGTTCCATATGAGCAAATAAAACAAGAAGCTGTTCCAAATTATCTAAAGGATATTCCAGCAATCGGCCCAGGTGGAAAATACACTGGCAAAACCTATGGTGAATATGAAAAAGAAACACAACTTTTTGCTAAAGCACTCATGGATGTTTGGTTGGAAGGAGACGCTCAAGGAAAAGTCTTTCCATTTCCTAAATTTGATCTTCATATTGATCAGAGTTCCTTTGATGACAAAGAGCAATTAAAATTACTCAAGCATGCTTGTAAAATTGCCTCTGAGAATGGATCGACCTACTTCATATTTGATAGAGATGAAGTGAATCTCTCCATGTGTTGTCGATTAAAGACTACAATCAAAGACATGTATATGATCGAGCATCCTGAAAGTATGAGATATTGTGGGTTCCAAAATGTAAGCATAAATCTACCACAAGCAGCCTATCGAGCTGGCAAAGGAAAAATCAAAGACTGTATTGAAGAAATTAAAGCAGCCATGGATATAGCTATGCAAGGCCATTTAGAAAAGAAAGAATTTATCCATCAGCTCATGACTCAAGAACGAGGTACTCTCTGGCAAATAGGAAAAATTGCAGAAGATGGTAGACCTTATGTTGACTTAGAAAAGGCAACCTATATTATCGGGGTAATTGGACTCAATGAATGCGTCCAATATTTAATTGGAGAACAAATGCATGAAAGTGAGAAAGCATACAAGCTTGGATTAAGAATCATTGCAGGTATGAATCTCAAAGCAAAAGACTTACAGGAAAAGAACGGTATAACTGTAACCTTAGAAGAAACTCCAGGAGAAAGTGCCCCATACAAATTCGCAAGAACAGATATTCAAGAATACCCTGATAGCATCCATTATGTGAAAGGAGATATTGAAGAAGGAGCGATATACTATACCAATAGTGCCCACTTTGCAGCAGATGCTCAAATAGACATTATTGATCGAATCTCCAAACAGGGTAAATTTAACACCTTAATTGAAAGTGGATCTATCACTCACATTTTCATAGGTGAACAGAAGATATCTTCTGAATCAATATTAAATCTAGTGAAGAAAACTTGGGAAAATACCCAGAGCGCACAAATTGTTTTCTCACCAGAATTCACAGTCTGTCAAGATTGTGGAAAATTAAGTAGGGGT
>JABLTI010000152.1 GCA_013166835.1 Promethearchaeati archaeon
TTAGTTTCTGGTGATGTAGGAGGTAAATGAAATGTCTGACATTTTAGCCATAATCGAGCCTTTTGTTGATAAAGCCCTAAAAATGGGTGCTGATGAAGTTGAATTTTTTGCTCAAAAGATTCGAAACAAAAATGTTAACTTCGAACACAACAATATGAAATCAGCCCTTGCTAGCATCGTTGATGGCATTGGCATTCGAGTTTTGAAGAATAAAGCTTTAGGGTTTGCTAGTTCAAACTCCCTTGATAAGATTAAAATTGAGGATTCATTAAAAGAAGCTCTAGCAATCGCAAAAGTCACTCCTCCTGAAGACAATTATTACCTCTCAGCAAAACAAAAGATTACAAAAGTCCCTGAGATGTATGATAAAGCAATTGAAACCTTTTCTATGGATGATACTATAACAAACAGTAAAAATCTTTTAGAAAAGACCATTGGTCATGACTCTCGAGTCACCGTTGATTCTGGAACATTCTCTTCAGTAATTAGAGATAGTGCTTTAGCAAATTCAAATGGTGTCAACATTTCAGAGACAAAATCCCTTTTCAGTTGGATGCTTTTTGGTATGGCAGTTGATGGAAAGGATATTGGTTCTTTTGACTACTGTTTTGATTCTGTTGTTAAGGTGAGTGATATCGATATTGAATTCACTGCTAATGATTTTGCTACAAAAGTTCTACGAAATCTTAATGCTCAAAAAACTGAATCTTTTGAAGGTCCTGCTGTTTTAACACCTGATGCTGTTACTGATCTGTTTCAGTTGTTAGTTTATGCATCTACTGCTACTCAAATACAAGCTGGTTCCAGCTTCTTACAAGATAAATTAGGAGCTAAAATTGCCGTTGATGATCTCTCTCTTGTTGACGATGGAACCATGAAAGGAGAAACCGCAAGCTCTTCTTTTGATCGAGAAGGAGTTCCACACAAGAAATACAACCTTGTTGACAAAGGTGTTTTCACGGGTGTTCTCTATGATACTTTTACTGCAAACAAGGAAGGCTTGGAAAGTACTGGTCATGCTTCTGGAAGCTATAGAAATATTCCAAGCATTTGGACTACCAATCTCAATATATTGCCAGGTACAAAATCCTACAAAGATTTAATCTCGGAAATCGATCACGGTATTGTTGTTAATAGAATAAGTGCAGCACCCGATCCAATATCTGGAGATTTCTCTGCTGTCCTAAAAGGTGCTCAATTGATTAAAAAAGGAGAAATAAAAGACACATTACGAGAAATCACTGCAGTTGGGAATATTTTCTCCAATTTGAACACAATTACTGGAATTAGTAAAGAGCAAGTACCACTTCGAGGAAATCAAAGCTGGTTAGTTCCATACATCGTTATGGATAAGATCAAATTTGTTTGTTGAAATAGTTTTTAATTGGGTTTTCACTAACCCAATCCTTCTTTTCTTTTTGCAATAACAAAAAAATAGTAATATAAGCTATTTTTCTCTTAAAACCTTAGAGAATAATAGTTAATAAATATTCTACGAGTAAAATGACTGATATTGAGAAAGCTGTTCGAGTTGCTGTTGTTCAAATCTCATCCGGTCCCCCACTTTTTTCTTACTTTCTATTTGTTAAAATTACTCCTGTATCCTTACTTTTTGATTCTTTTTCTTAATAAAATAAGGCTTCCTCCGATGAAAGCTATAATACTCACTATTTCATTGAACGCAAGTCCAATACTAACTGTAGTTGATAATTCAGGAACATCATAACCAGCTGCTATTAAATGCTCTCTTGCTTTTTCCAGTGAATAATCATAATGAGGCAAGGAATTATTGTATCCAACAAGTATATCTTGTAATGGTAATTCAGCTGGTTTTGCGCGGGTTTCATAACAATGTGAAACTATTATATCTCTAGGAATAGCATGAGCAATTGCTTTTCGAACATGCTTTGCTGATTCTGCCCCTGCAATAGGACATAGTTCACCTGTTCCTAAAATAGGATGTAATTGATTGACAGACATATGCATCATATAACCATCAGAGATTAGAGATTTTGTTAACTCAGGAACATCGGGAGAGAGGTGCATAAATGTAAAATCAGGACAAATAAGATCCATTCCATCAGAGATCATTTCTTCAGCAGTAGCTGTACCATAATAATAATGGAAATATATGTCATCAAAATAAGGTTCATCAAAAAAAGTTAAGTTTTGATAATAGTTATTTTTCTTTAAATGTATTATTTTATTGATTTCATCATAATCTTCAAGGTAATATGGTCCTGCCCCGAAGATTTTTTGTGAATCTAAAACATCATTATATGCCCAATCTGTTGCTTGTTGATCCATATTTTCAAATGGTACTGATTCCCAAATGTGTTTTGGATACAATGCCAAGTCAAAGAGAGACATCACGTATTTATCAAATTTTTTCACATTAAATTGTACTGTATTATTATCAACTTTAATAATGGATTCATTATTTAAGAAGTCACTATAATAGTAATATCTATGAGCATCTGTTGATGAATTGAGAACTATTTGATAACTGAAAACTACATCATCAGCTGTTAGAGGTTGACCATCAGCCCAACTAGCATTTTGATCTAAATGAAAAGTCCAATTGATGCCATTATTCGATTCATAAGAGGTGGCTAGACTCGGACCCCAGGTATAGTTATCTGCCTGTCTTTTAATTAATCCCCGATATATCTGATTCATCCAATAAACATCAGGATAATTATCTATTCTATAAAAAAATAAATCTCTATAATTATAAGAAGTTGCTATATGAAATTCTGTTTTACCTGGAATAAATGATTCTTCTAAATAGGGGCAACCATTTTCCCATAATACTCCATCCCATCCTCCAAGACTTTCATTGTGATAATGAGGTTTAGCTCTATATATTACAGGAATTAATGGCAAATCTTCATGTAATATATTTTGTATTTTATTTAAATAGTAAATATGATCTTCATCAGTGTAAGATTGATTATGATTTTCTAGCATTAAATCCATTTCTGAATTATTATACTGTAAACCATTCCAACCATAAAGACCAATTTCATTACTATGAAGTCTAGAAATGAGATCTAATTCTCCCCAATCAACAAGAGAAATACCTGTGTGAATATCATATCCGCCTTCTGCAAATGTAGGGATGGGTGATTGGTTATATCTTGTATATAATTCCATATGACTTTCTACGTGAAAATCAGCATTAATGCCTAATTTAGCTAATTCTTGAGCAGTGTAACTAGAAGCTAAATTTTCATCATCATATAAATAACCAAAAAGAAATGTAATTGAAAATAATGTTTGATTCCCGCTTGTAATAACAACACTTGTTGGTAATATTAAAGGTAAAATAAAAAGAAATAGAAATAAAATCTGGATTATTACTTTTCTACTAATCGTTCCTTTAATTACCATGTTAATCCCTTTCTCTATTATGTTATATGAGTTAATCATATTAAAATTTATTTTTGAAAAAATATTCTACTTGCTAGATATAAATAACAATCTTCTCATGTTTTACAAATTAAATATTCTACGAGTAAAATGACTGATATTGAGAAAGCTGTTCGAGTTGTTGTTCAAGATTCTCTGTAATTATGGATAAAAAAGGTTGTTTGAAAAAAGTTATCACTGGCAAGAAAGGGCGACAATGGACAAAAGATGAATCTGTCAAGGATTTCATTAAAGTTACACCATGGAGCAGATTCAATGTTGAACGACTCTTAGTATTTGCACAAGATTCTAAGAGCAAATCTTCTGAAAAAGAAGAACAAACATGCAAAAAACTGCTTGCTATGTTTGATGAAATAGTGAAGATCTTCAAGGAGACATTCTCTTAATACTTTATTTTTAATAGGATGGTAATCTTAATGAATGTGATGAGTTCAGATTTTTTTAACAAACTTGGAACAATCCTACTAAAAAGGAGAAAACTAAACATATTACTAAATATGGTAATATAATAGTTAATCTTTTTTAGTGGATGTTGGCAGAAAACACATACTAAGAAAAAAGCAAAGAACGTGGTTTAATTTGACTCTAGAATGCATTGAAGAGCTATCCTTTACTCCTCGAGATTACCAAACAGATGCAGCGAAAAGCATCTTGAAATCAATCATCGAGGATAAGAAAAAATCCACCGTTTTATTACTTCCAACAGGCATGGGGAAAACTAATGTTGCTATCATAGTTGTTGTTGAGTTGTTGAAAAAAGGACTCATCACACCAGAAGGGAAAGTATTATTCCTCTCTCCTGATAGAAAACTCAAGCATCAATTACATGATGTCTGTCAAGCAGATTTTTCCTCATATGGTAGTTCTTATCTCTTACCCGAAGGTCAAAGTTTGCCACCCTCAATTACTCAAAAACACTTTGCTATTTCAAGATTTATTTTTGGTACTCCCTCATTATTAATGAATTCACTTTTTGCTCGAACACCTAGTCAAAGACGAGTTAGACCAGAAGATTTCGATAAAGTAGAATTTATTGTAATTGATGAGATATTAGATGTTACAGCTCAAACAATTGCAGGTGAAGGCTTTAGAATGAATAAGCATTTTGCTCCTCTTATTGATCGGTTATTGGCTAAAGAATCAAATCAATTCTTAGGTTTAACAGCATCCATTCTTCAAAAAGGGAAACTGAAATTCATAGAAGATATGTTTGGTGGAGAAAAGAACACTGCATTTATTTATCCAAAAGGAGACGACTTCCAAGAGCATGCTCCAGCCATTAAGCTGAAGCGATTCTACGTTTTCGATGATATGAGGAAGGAAATGGATAAGTTACTTATGGTTTTACGGTCTCAAACTGAGAAAGTCCTAAGAGCTGGGTATCGACGTCTTTCTGGCGGTCAAATGCTACCTTCTAATCGAACTTTATTATTTGCTAATGATGTTATGAAAAGGTCTTACGAAGGCACTAATTTTCAAGCTGGCTCGGAAGGTTTCTTCAAGAATCTTATTATCAATGCCGGTGCTTATCTTGACTTAATTGTAGCAAGACAATTCTTATTTGAGCACACTTTTCAAAAATTCTCTAATTTTGTTTTAGGCATTAAGAATACTTTATTACTTAATGCTTCTCAATGGCTAGAAGTTAAAGAATTAGTTGAATTAGCCTTCAAGGAAGGGAAGGCAACTAACATATCTCCAAAAGATCTTCGATTAATACAAGTGGTTAAGAAAATTGTAAATGAAGAGAATAATTCAGTCATTATCTTCTTACGATTTGTGGAAATGACTAAACACCTTTCCGCTTTACTTGAGAAGGAAGGAATTCCTAATCTGTTTGTTCATGGCAGAATGAGTGGCGAATCTCAGAACATGCAGTTAAAACGCTTCAAAAGTGGGGAAGTAAAAGTACTTTTCGCAAGCGAACGATTGATAAGAAAAGGAACAGATTTACCGGAAGCAGATAGATGCATACATTTCGGAACAACCCTTTCAATTGAAGCTCGAGAACAAGCTATGGGTCGTATTAGAAGCACACGATCAGACTTGAAAGAAGACATCACAATTATTTATCATCAAACTGCTGAGCAAGAGAAATACACAAAACTAGTTGAGCAGTTCCTTGAGTCAGTTAAAAGCTTAAAGACTTCAGCAGGCTGGACAATTTATGATGATGGTTCTGTTGACGCTACTGGACAAGAACAACC
>JABLTI010000153.1 GCA_013166835.1 Promethearchaeati archaeon
CCCAGCAAGGTTTTATCAACCCAAAACTTCAGGTGAACTAGCCCATGTTGCTGTAGATCCTGTAATTCTCAATATTGCTCGAGAGAATTATTATCTCATGATGGGTTGGGATGTAAACGGTATCCCAACGGATGAGAAGTTGGATGAACTAGATATTGGTTGGGTAAAAAGTAACTTAAAATGAGAATGATTATATGAATAGTAAATTAAAACTTCAAACGATAGTTATCATAGCTTTAACTGTGAGTATAGGATTTATTTTAGATAAAAATATGCCAAGTAGTTCATTTCAGCCTACCAGTAGTGATGATCTCACTATTATCTTAATGATAGGTGATGGGATGGGTTTTGAACAAGTGAGAATGGCTCAATATACAGAGGTTGGTAAGAATGCGAATTTGACAATGGAAGGCTTGCCACTCAATCTCTCCGTTATGACACATAATGTTAATTTAGGGATAACTGATTCTGCTGCAGCTGCAACAGCAATTGCTACAGGGGTAAAAACCTTCAATGGAAGAATTGCTATTGCTCCAAATGGTTCTTCAATCAAAACCATTCTAGAAATTGCTCTTGAAATGGGGAAAGCAACAGGAGTAGTAACCACAACTAGTATTCAGCATGCCACTCCAGCTAGTTTTATGACTCATGTTTATAGTCGCAATAATTATGATGAAATAACTAACCAAATAGTAGAAAATACCAATGTGGATGTCTTGCTTGGTGGAGGGATGAAATACTTCTCAGAAGAACAAATACAGAATATGACTGCTGATAGTTATTCTTTTGTAACAAACAAATCAGCACTATCTTCTATTTCTTCAGGGAGAATCCTTGGATTATTTTCAGACTCCAATATGCCTTATGAGAAAGAAAGAAACCTAACCGATAATACACCTTCCATAGCAGATATGACTAGAAAAGCCATAGAAATTCTTGATCAAAATTCAAGTGGGTTCTTTCTCATGGTAGAAGGAGGAAGAATCGATCATGAAAGCCATGATAATGACAAAGTGGGTGCTATACTGGAAACCATTGCATTTGATTTAGCAATTAAAGAAGCAAAACACTACGTAGAAACACATGCGAACTCAATATTAATAATCACTGCGGATCATGAAACTGGTGGTCCGACAATTATCGGAAACTATTTAGATAGTAATCTGCCAACTTCAGGATTATCTGAAGAACAGAACAGAACCCTTAGAATTACTCGAGCAAACCAAATCGATGTTACTTGGAGTACCGGTGGACATACAAGAAATCATGTACCCTTTTTCTCATTTGGAGAAGTTTTTGAAAACATAACAAGTAATCTGTTAATTGATAACACAGATATTTATGGCATAATGAATAATTTTCTCCACGAAGAAGAAATAGTCCTATTTGATAGAACTCCTGTTAATATGCTGCCGTATTATACCCTCTACATTCTCCTAGTTCCAATAACAATTACACTGATCTATCTAATAGTAAAAACAAAACGAAGTATTAAACGAGAAGAAAAAAACAGATGAAACTACTGCTTCACTGGTTCATACGTTCTTTCGGCAGCAACACCACTATGGGTTTCTTTTAATTGCTTTTGAAGGAGTTTGCCTGTAGGACCAATAGTCACACTGCCAACAAGAATATGAGTTTTATCGTTTTTGGAGAAACCATCCTCATTAAACGTGTATTCAAAAGTGACAGAACGAGTACCATCGCGCTCTTCAACCATCTCCATAATTGTGAGTTCCTCTAACTCATAATGATGATGTCTTTTACTTCTTCGAAGCGAATAACTATTCCTCCACTGATATATTGTGAGCTACTCACAAATATAATTTTATCTAAACGGAAAAAAACAAATAATTATTTCTTTTTGGTTTTATATGGATCTTCGACAGATGCCGGTCCAGTGTAAGTTTCTTCCAATTTGAAGCTCAGAATAGATCCAGCTTCATCTAGTATTACTTCCCCTTCGAGAATGTGGTTTCGAGGATACATAGAAAAACCATCCTCATCAAAATGATATTCAAATGTAACACTTATTTTTTCTTCATCCAACATAGTGATTTCTCTTACATATAAATCATCGAATTCACATTGAGGTTTTAAAGGGTCACCCCAACCAGTCTCTTTATGAACAAAAACAAGAATGATATCCTTAATTCTTTCAGGATTTTTAATTAGCTTTTTTTTCATCGAATCTTTAGGATAATACCTGAAATCACATCGATTAAAACCATCGACAATAGTTTCTGTTCGTTCAAATCGAATCCATGTATCTAATGCACTAGCAAGAAGATAATCATATGCGCACAAAATAGGTCCTAGATCAGGGCGATTATTTGCTTGAAAGATTTCAAAGTATAAACACTTCTTAATATCAATTCCAAAAACAAACTCTTCATCAAAGGCAATTAAAGCTTGGAAATACTCGTTTTCGTATAATTGCGCATTACCTTCTTTAGTCGTTTTTACAAAGGAATACCATGGGTCTTCACTTGTCTCAAGTTGTTTTACTTGATTCTCGAGCAAACTCTGTATCATAATTTTAAAAATAGCAATTACATGAGCTTTAAGTTCTTTATGAGAAAGCTCTTCCTTCTCGAATGCCTTGTCAAGAGCTAGCACAAAAATGGAATTTATTCCATGTCTTTTACTCAAATTTGTGTTCATCAGATGTTGATTCTTTTCAAAGAAACTTTGAAACGCATAATGGTATTTAGTAAAAAGTAATTTACCTTTTTCTTCACCAAAAGTTGAAAACAAGTAATCCGTAGTAAGCTTATGAAAATACAGCTTCATTTGTTCAATGAAATCCTCTCTAATATCTGGCATAATTGAAAATACTGACTTGTATTAATTAATTCTCTGTTTGAGTATATTTATATCTAATAGATACGAATTCTTTCTTATGTCGAGGGATTCAGGAGATACCTCCTTCGGGTATCCGTTTTTTTATGTTGAGGAGTCTCTAGATGAGAATAAGAGATCAGAAATTATTATATCAGCACTAATTGGAGTATTTTTATTACTTGTATTTGGGGCTTCAATTTCACTCGCAATTATCATTGATGTGCTTATTTTTACTGTTATAGCAACTCTTGTATTTTCAGCATTCATTATATCCCTAGTTTTTCTGATAGGGTATGTAAGGACACATAATAGAAAGAAAAGAACTTTTGCTAGAATGTTAGATGATATTGAAGAAACAGAGGAAGGGAGAAGTGCGGAAGAATTACAACAAATCACAGAAGATAGAAATGTAAGATTACCGCGCCCTGAAATTGTTGTTCAAAAGAAGAAGAAAGTGAAAACTTATCGAGCAAAGCAAGTGCAATACAAAGATCAAAATGTCTTGGGTTGCCCAAAATGCCAAACGCTGTTTCATTATGAGCATCTCTTTCAATGGTTGACTACTAAAAACAGTTGCCCAGTTTGTGGAGAAGAATACGTGATAAAGAACTAAATAATAATAGGCATTTTTTTAAAAACTAAAAACCAAATAATAAGTGGTTTTAAGCTATGCCTTTGAGGGTGAAATGGGCTGAGCTGTTAAAATACTTGCGGCTTATCCTCTTTGTTGTATTGTTTCTCTTTCTAGCATTATTATTTATTGTATTGGTGGCTGGTAGCGATGGCAGATCAATCCTTCCCACCATAATACTAGCATTGGGGATACTTCTAGCACTACTAATAATTGTCTATTTAATTTTCAAGTTAGTTGAGTATAATGCATTGAAAAAACGATTGGATTGGTTAATAACACAATTAGAATTACCTGAAGAAAATGAAATTTTAGAAGAATTAAGACTTGCAGTTATAGACTACAATCCAGAAATGAAAGAAAAAACTTGCTCAATTTGTGCGTTAGAAATGGGAGAAAAAGCTCTTATCATTAGTTGCCTAAAATGTGACAAAATCTTTCACAAAGAACACTTTATTGTTTGGTTGAGAGAAAATGAAAGGTGTCCTAATTGTAAGAATCTCATCCTACCTTTTGATTGATAAAATATTTATATGAGGAAAACCTCTAATTTTTGTGGATTAAAGAGTTATTACTTAAAATTGGGGCGTGGATGACTTCACAAATAATACTGGTTTTGAGAAAGATAAGGTTAGAGTAGATGAGGAAATTATCAAATTAGAAAAGAAATGTCGTAGACTAAAATATGCTATGATAGCTCTATTCATTTTGGTAATCATTGTGTCAATTATTGTAGGGGCTTCTGCATGCGGACTAATATTCTTGTTTGTTTGGGTGCCTATATGCGGAGCAGCAATACTAACTATCTTCATTTTGCTACCTATATGGCGAATGTTTAAGAAAGAACTAGCAAGAAAGGTGAAAGAAACAAAAAACAGTGCTTAGAACATTGAATAGTAAACTTTCAACAGGAGATTCGATTATGAATATCTTCTACTGTTTTCATTTACTGATTACTTGCTGTTTTCCATTCAACAGATGATAACTCATATTCTGCAGTAAGAAATTCGAGAGGATTTTTTTATTAATCCACTTTTTGACATGACGGACAGAAGTAAATAGAACCTCCACCAAATTGCTCCTTTACTATCGGTGTCTTACAAACTATACAAGGTTCGTCAACAACTTTACTATGCATCTTTCGTTTATAACCACCCCAATTATCAAAAAGATCCTTTTCACCATCTCTTCCACCGAGTTCAGTCATTTTTTGTAGCTCTACTTTAGTGGTTTCATATAAGAGCTTTCTTTCATCTTTCGTCAGAGAACTCATCTCTCTCCTAGGATGGATTTTAGCAAGAAAGAATATATCTTGGATTACCCCATTACCAATTCCTCTCAATCCAGGTTCGGAGATGAAGAATCTTTTTGCATTGCGTTTTCTGTTATCTGGAATGTCCTCTATTAGTTTTTCAAAAGTTACAAATGTGAATTCCTCCGAAAGAGGGTCATATTTACTATAATCAATATGTGGGTGTTTGTCAAGGTCTTCTGCTTTGAATAACCGGACTTCTCCCCAACCTGATATTGTTGCAGAAAAGAAAGTTCCATCCCTAAAAGCAAGAAGTAATTGGTGCTTTTTTGGAATTGTTTCTTCTGTCTTATGGTAGATAATTTTCTCTCCACCACATCCAAGACTTAACAAATAATTAGTATCCATTTGCACAAGAATTATGTTCCCATTTGACCAGCTTTTAGTAATAGTTTTTTCTTTGAGTATTCGATCAAAGTCTTCATTTGAATATTCTCCACCCAGTTGGTTGGATCCTTCCATTGGGAAAGCGAATTTATGGGGATTTTGACCTTTTAATGCCTTTCTGATTTTCTTTCCAACAAGTGTCTCATTAATTTGTTTGGAAAAAGCAATTGCTTCAGGTAATTCGATCATTATTAATACACTTTGTTTATCCAATATTTGACATTAAGCATTGACTTCTTAAAAGAAGAGATGAGAGATTGGTTAAAGTATTTTCTTTTAAGTTGGAGAATTACTTTCGATAATCTCTCTACTTGGCATTAAAAAGTCATTTCTCTGAATTAAAACTAACTGGAGCGTGAAAGTGTGTCTAAGACTGAAGAACCAAAGGTAGTTAGAAGATTCGGAAAGACTATTCCTTGGTTAGCAGAAGCAGTGAAGACAGCTGAGGTTGCTGCTGACCTAAATATGTCTGAGATACAAACTACTGAAGGTTCTACTAATAGATGCACTATTTGTAAAGGGGGAAAAATGCTTTGTGGGAAAAGAAACTGCCCACTTATAAACAGGATTCGATCGTATCTTAAGATAAAACCTCTATATGATCGAGATACACTAGAAGGAGCATCTCCACCAGGAGTTTTCGTTGGGAGAATTGGTTATCCTCACGTGTATGCTGGTCCTCTCGTTCCACCAGAACAGGGAGATACAAGTCATTTAGACGTTCCAGAAGATTGGTTTGGAAAATCTTTCAATGAAATTGTAGATATGCGATTCAAATTGGTTAGAGGAAAATATCGAGTGAATGTTAAGAAACTGGGGCAAGGGGGACGAATATTAGATCACACACGATTGTTAGGAATAGCTGATCGATCTGTTGATATTGATCTGTCTTTTAAAGCAAAACCCAATTCAACTTTTACATTGAATGCTGATGTCCAACCAATGGGTCCATCTGCGATGATTAAGAAAATACAAGTTAATGGAAACGTAAAAGCAGAAAAGCATCTCGAGAAAGCATATTATGATACTGATCTAAAAGCAGCTGATGCAGTTTCTAATTTATACAAAAACAATGTAAGAGTATCCGCTATACAAAGAGCGTTTTCAGTAGGTTCTTTCGGATTAAAAGGAAATAGAAAATTAGTGCCAACAAGGTGGAGTATTACAGCCGTTGATAGCATGTTATCAAAGGAAAGAATACAAGACATAAAACAATATCCTGCGATAAACGAGTTTCGAGTATATGAAAGCAATTACTTGGACAACTGCTTTCAGATAGTGATGTTACCAGAAGGATGGAAATATGAAACAATGGAAGCATGGTATCCAGGAACAATTTGGAATCCCTTCGATCAAAATATCAATATTTTCGGAGATTGGGAGGATTATCGAGGACGAACTACATATGCTAAGATTGGTGGGTGCTATTATGCAGCGAGATTAGCTGTGAATGAGTTACTCATGAAGGAGAGGAGACAAGCATGTGTGATCATTCTGCGAGAGATACGACCAGGATATATTATGCCAGTAGGGGTATGGAATGTTCGAGAAAACGTCAGACATGCTCTAAAACAAGCACCAGTAAAATTCAATACTTTTAATGAGGTTCTTGTACATATCAAAGGAAAACTACACATTCCTCTTGATACCTGGATACAGAATAGTAGATTTTTAACAGATACACTCAAACAGAAAAAGATTACAGATTTCTTTAAAATGAATAACTAGAGAATTTCTTTTTAACTTAAAATATACTAATAATATGGTTAAGAGGTGACAAATGATGATAAGTAGAATTTGGCATGGATACACAACCCATGAAAATGCAGATGCCTATGAATCACTTCTAAAGAAAGAGATTTTTCAGGGCATAGGAAAACGTGAAATCAAAGGCTACAAGGGAATTCAACTCTTTAGAAGAAAACTAGAAAATGAAGAGGAATTCATTACCATAATGTGGTTTGATTCTATAGATTCAGTGCGCGCTTTTGCAGGAGAAGATTATGAAACAGCTGTTGTCCCACCAAAGGCAAGGAAATTGTTATCACGATTTGATGCTCGTTCTAAACATTATGATGTGAAAGCAAAAATCGATCTATAAAAAACAAAGAAACTATTATTCCATAACCAAGACTAATCCATTCTTTTTAAGTAAAAAATAATAATGTACTCATATAAATTGGTGTGGAAGTTGTTTGGGCACAAGAAAAAAGTGAGAATAATTCTTACTAGCTTACTATTTATGGTATTTATTTTTTTGATTGTAGGAAACACAACCCCAATACAATCAACGGATGAGTATGGGACAATAGACGAAGTGGAAATAACAGTACTATTAGACAATTATCCAAATGGAACACTACAGAACCCATGGGGAGTATCAATGCTAGTAGAAACAAACGATTATACCATACTATTTGATACAGGATCAGAACCAAATGCTTTAGGGAATAATTCAATTGCATTAGGAAAAGATCTGACTCAAGTTGATTACGTAATAATATCGCATGAACATTGGGACCATACCTACGGATTAGAATATGTAGCTGAAGTAAAGCCTGGAGTAACAGTCTACGTTCCATATAACATGGGAACCATGATAAGAACAGAAATTGAGAATTTAGGATTTGATGTCGTAAGAATACATCAAACAACCATTCTTTCACCGGGAATTGCGATAATAGGAGAATTATATGGTCCACCGTATGAACATGCTTTGGCAGTAAATATCGCAAATATAGGACTAGTAGTTGTGGTTGGGTGTAGCCATCCCGGAGTAGAAAATCACGTTGAAAAAGCAGTGACTGACTTGAGTGTAGATCCCTACTTAGTAATTGGTGGGTTTCATCTAGGAGGAGCAGGGCAAACAATCTATGCAGCAACAACAACATCACTCCTAGAGTTAGGGGTTGACTATATTTTCCCTATTCACTGTAGCGGAGATGGAATAAGAGCTTATATTGAAAGTTTTTATCCGGAATATTATAGGGAAGGATGTGTTGGAACACATTTGATTATTGATCAAACCTTGGCGACACAAGTGAATTCATTAGGGGTCATTCCTGTAGTAGCTGCTCTAATTACAACTCCAATTATTTGCCGATTGAAGAAGAAAAGAAGTAATTAATAGCTCCAAGTTCTGAGAAAAATTAATAAAAATAGGAATTAACCTACAGAAGTGGAGAATAAATAAGATGAATAAATTTCATCCCTTTGAACATGAAGTTATGGCATCGCAGAATGAAAAGGAAGTTGAATACAATCTGTCGGAAAGTGGTGTTCATCCTCTTCTGCTTAGAGAGCTGTTAAAAGATAATCCAGAGTATATTGAAACACTCCTTTCAACGGAAATAGACTACTCCCATGCTGCGGGAAATCCGGAACTCAGAGAAAACATCGCTGCTCTTTACTCCGAATGCACACCAAGCAATGTTCTAGTTACCGTTGGTGCCATTGAGGCTAATTACAACTCGATCCGTACCTTACTTCAACCTGGTGATGAAATAGCGATCATGCTGCCTAACTACATGCAAATTTGGGGAATTGCTAAAAATCATGGTCTGAAAATTAACACCTTCCATCTTAACCAGGATAAAG
>JABLTI010000154.1 GCA_013166835.1 Promethearchaeati archaeon
CCAGTTATGCTCTATAGAGCATTTGCAACATTAACGTTTATTCTTACACATATGTATATATTTCATCTTATCAATTTCTTTTCGGTAGCATTACTTTGGGCTATAATAGTTCCCTTAGTTTTAGGCTTACCAAATAGAAGAGAGTTCATAGGTTATGCAAAAAGCATTAGATTAACAAAGATAAAACCTGTACTTCGTTCTATTGGATTAGGATTAATTACAGCAATAGCTACTTTAACACTCATGTTATTTTCGAATTTCTTGTCTTCACTCTTTAATGGACAAGTAGTTTTTGATCCAGCATTGCTTATCGATCCTTTTGTTGTACCTAACATCTACACAGCATTACTTCCTGGCATTTGGGAAGAAGTTGCTTTTCGAGGTGTAATGCTTGTGTTGATTTTGAAAGTTCAAAACAAGCAGCTATCCATTATAGGAAATGGTATGCTTTTTGGAGGATTTCACTCAGTAGGCATTCTAACTGGTTTTCTAAGTGCGATATTTTTTGGCGTTGAATTTAATAGAGAGAATTTCATTCCTATTCTATTTCAAATAGTCTATACAACTTTCTTTGGTATATTTATCGCTTATATGTTCGTAAAGACGAGAATGCTTCTTCCATGTATACTGATGCACTATATTGCGGATGCATTATTTTATCTAGTAGGTTATAATACAGAACCACTGACTTGGTCATATTTCCTATTCATGACTTTCGTTGGTTTTGGACTCATTCCTATGATCGTTAACATTCTTATTGTCCGAGGTTTCTGTTTCTGGTTCCCAGAACCGGATGATGAAATAATTCCATTCTTCGATACTTTCCTCGTTCGAGAGAAAAGGTTGAAACAATATAAAAAGAATATAAAAGCAGCTTAAAAATCAGAAAATAAGTGAATGGATAAGGATTAATCCTTATACCATTTTGTTTTTCTTTTTAAAATTACAGCTGTTGTCCACAGCTTGCACAGAAATTAGCATCTCTGAGAAGCATGGCACCACAATGAATGCAGTATTTTTCGCCTTGACCTGAGAAGCCTTCTTCCTTGTCGTCATCATCATAGATTCTTCTTCGATCATCTTCTTCGATTGTTAGTGGTTGCATATTATAATGTCTCATACCATCATCAATTTCTTGCTCAGATAAATCTTGTACAGGTCGGCCATAATGACGTTCTAATCTCTGTGCATCATCTTCTCTTAGTTTTACTGCTCTATGAGTTCCAGCAATTGCTAAAAGAACTGCTCCACCAATTAACCATCTTCTTGCTCTTCTTCGGAAAAATGATCTTCTTACTTGTCTTCTAATATTTCGACCTACTGCTCTTCGAATAATTCTGCCGGGTATTCTCCATCTTGGGGACATAAATTTCACCATTATGTGTTAATTAGTCTGTGTTATTATAATGAGTTTCTTGTTAAAAACATTTACAAATGTAAAGCACATTGAAGAGATTCGTGTTTTCATTTAGATGATATACTTAATCTCAGCAGGTTTTTTCTTGCTTAATCGGTAATACACTGCAAGTTGCCCTCTGTGATGAATACTATGCTCGAGTAATTCCAGTAAAATTTCACCTTTTGTTGCAATTCGATTGAATCCTTCTACTTCTTCCATAATAGTTTCATCAGTTAGATTTTCAAGATATTTATTTGTTATCTTTACAACTTCGTTAAAAAGTGAGATTACTTTTTTTGCAGTATTGTAGTTTTCGAGACTATAAGGAGCTGGGATCCATTCACCTTTACTTAAACCTCTAGAATAGAATTCATATGATCTTATCATATGAAGAATTATTTCTGCTGTTTTTCGAGTTTCTTTAGATGCTTGTTTTTCAAATAGATCATCAGTCAATTGCTCAATAACAGTTTTTGTTTCTTCTAAATGCCTGTTAATTGCTGATTTTAGGAAATTAGCTAACATGGATATAATATTCTATTCAGTGCTTAAATTTCATTTGTATATTTAGAATGTTTTTCTTCGTTTCAAAAGAAAATAGGTGATAACAGAAATTGTTACTATGCTGAGATATTGGCATATCCATTTATTTTATCTCCTGATCAGATATCCAAAAGAATGCACTTTTGTCAATCTTTATTACTTGTTATTCTCAAGTAACAAATATTCTTAATTGCCAATAATGTTTAAGAATTTATTGAATAAATTATTAGAAAACTTTAATATGTGAAATGCTATGTCTGAGAAATATGATTGGGAAAATTGTGCTTTCATTGGTCAAAATAAATCACCCCCACACAATACTTCAATGCCTTTCCCTTCAGTAGATTTTGCATTAAATAATGAGAGAGAAGATTCTCCACATTATCAATCACTTAACGGACAATGGAATTTCAATTGGGTAGAAAAACCAGCTGATCGACCGATTGATTTCTTTGAACCAGATTTTGATACTAGTAAATGGGATACTATTATTGTTCCGAGTAATTGGCAACTTAAGGGATATGGAATCCCAATCTATTCAAATATCAAATATCCTTACAGCATTAGTTTAAAGAAGAAAGAAATTCCAAAAATTGATCACAATTATAATCCTGTTGGTTCTTATAGAAGAGAATTTATTATTTCAGATGATTGGGCTGCACGAGAAATCTTTTTGCATTTTGCAGGTGTTAAATCTGCATTTTATGTGTGGATTAACGGAAAAAAGGTTGGTTACAGTCAAGGAAGTATGACTCCTGCTGAGTTTGATATAACTGAATTTGTTGAAGTAGGAAGAAATACGATATCAGTTGAAGTGTATCGATGGTCTGATGGTAGTTATCTTGAAGATCAGGATATGTGGCGTTTTAGTGGAATTTATAGAGACGTGTTTCTGTTTTCTACTCCAAAAGTGCATATCAGAGATTTCTTTGTTTACTGTGAATTTGATGAAAACTACAATAATGCTAATCTCAAATTACGAACTAAAATCAGAAATTTCGGTAATCTATTAGCAAAAGCACAAAAAATTGAATTGAATCTTTACAAAAAAGATCACGAGCTATTAGTTACAGAATCTAAAATGATTAGGGAATTCAATCTAGGTTCTGAATCTGAAATATTAATTGAACTTGAATCTCTAGTGAAAAAACCCAAAAAGTGGTCTGCTGAAGAACCCAATTTATATGAAGTGATTCTAACTTTAAGAGATGAAAATAATAGAATTATTGAAGTTGAGCACTGTAAATTTGGTTTCAGACAAGTAGAGATTAAAAACAGTCAGATTCTCGTCAATGGTAAACCGGTTCTTTTCAAAGGAGTCAATAGACATGAACATGACCCAGATCATGGTCGGGCAATTCCATTTGATAGGATGGAAGAAGATGTTAAATTAATGAAACAATATAACATCAATGCTGTGAGAACAAGTCATTATCCAAATCATCCTAAATTTTACGAACTCTGTGATAAATACGGAATATATGTAATGGATGAATGCAATATAGAATCCCATGGATTAAGGAATATCTTACCAAAAAGTGATCCTCAATGGACAACTACTTGTGTTGACAGAATGATTAGAATGGTGGAGAGAGACAAAAATCATCCTTGTATTTTCATGTGGTCATTAGGTAATGAAGCTGGTTTTGGCGATAATTTTAGAGATATGAAAACTGCTACTCTCGAGATAGATTCAACTCGAGGGATTCATTATGAGGGAGACCACAAAATAGAAGTCGCTGATGTTTTTAGTACTATGTATACTATTCCGAAAGAGTTTGAAAAATCAGGACAATATAGGAGAACTCGACCAGATTGGTTTGTTCCCAGAATTGGACCAAAAATATACAAAGATAAGCCAAGAATGCTCTGTGAATATGCTCATGCGATGGGAAATAGTTTGGGTAATTTCCAAAAATACATTGATATCTTTGAAAAATATGATAACTGTGTTGGAGGGTTCATCTGGGATTTTGTAGATCAAGGAATAACTAAAATTGATGAAGAGAAAATCGGTTTTTGGTTGTATGGTGGGGATTATGGTGATGAACCAAATGATGGGAATTTCTGTTGCAATGGAATCTTTTTACCAAATAGAATGCCAAACCCCTCTGCTTTTGAAGTAAAGAAGGTATATCAGAACATCAAAGTATTTCCCATTAGTTTAACTGAGGGACAATTCAAAATTCAAAACAAATTCGTTTTTCAATCACTTGATTTTGTGGATCTGGTCTGGGAACTTACAGCTGATGGTGATATAATTCAAAATGATGTAATAACAGATCTAGATATACAACCTGGAGAAATACAAGAAATAACTATCTCAATTAAAGAACCGGAAATTCTTGCATACAAAGAATATTTCTTGAAAATATCATTTAAACTTAAAGAAGATACTTCATGGGCTGACAAGGGCTATATTATTGCTTGGGATCAATTTCAAATACCTTTCAAACCACAGGCAACTTTGTATCTAGATCAAGATTCTATTCCTGAGCTATTTTTAGAAGAATTGGAAGAATCAATTAAGGTTTCAAATCCCCAATTTTCATTAGAGTTTAGCAAGAAATCTGGAAGAATAAGATCACTCATATACAATAAGAAAGAATTAATTGTTGCTGCTTTAACTCCTAATTTTTGGAGAGCACCAATTGATAATGATCTAGGTATATTGGCTTTTGCTCCAGCCATTCTTAGACCTATTGTAAAACGTCGATTAAATAGGTGGAAAAGAGCCAATAGATGGCAGAGATTAAGTAAAATTAGTTATGAACGTTTAAACAACAAGGTAGTAAGAATAACTACTAAATCTAGAATTCCATTGGGTTTGTCTCCAATTGTTGTGATATATACTATATTTGGAAGTGGTGACATTCATATTGATATCAAGTTTACACCTCGAGTGAATATGTTGCGTTTTGGCATGCAGATGTCTGTTCCGGAAGAATTCAAAAACATTGAATGGTATGGAAAAGGTCCTCATGAAACTATGTTTGATCGAAAAAGTGGGGCAGCAATTGGCATTTATTCCTATCCTGTAAATGAAATGACTCACAATTATGTCAAACCACAGGAAAATGGGAATCGTTCAGATATAAGGTGGTTTACTCTTACAAATGATGAAAAAGAGGGGTTATTAATTCAATCCTATGATCCTTCCTTTTTGAATTTCAGCACTTGGCCTTATTCTATGTTTGATCTTGAATGTGCCCAACACATCAATGCACTTCCAAAACGTGAATATGTTACAGTAAACATTGATCATAAACAAAGGGGTGTTGGTGGTGATTGGCCAGCACTAGCTCGTACCCATAAGGAATTTAAATTGAAAGGATATAGAAAGTACTCTTATAGTTATAGAATAAAACTAATAGAAAAAGGAACAGAAGATATTAAGCAATTACTTGAATATGAGTTGCCTTTTTAGGATAGGATCTATCCTTCAATCTTCTTTATTGTTGCATCTATGTCATCGATTTTTCCAAGCAATCCTTCTTTGCATTCTTTCAAATGCTTTAGTTTTGCTTCCTTATTTTCATTTCCTTTAAATTCGCCGCATTTTCGTTTTTCTTTTCCTTTACATTCGCAGTTCATTGGTTCACCACTTTACTTATTGAAGTATTATTACTTTACTTATGAAAGTAGAGTAACTAAAGAGATGTGAAGTAAAGTGAATAATACAATAAAGACTACACCAGACACAGAATGTTCTAAGGAAAGTAATGGTTTCCCTTGTTTAATACCTGCTCAAAGAATTATGCATCTCATTAGTAGTAAATGGGGCATTCAATTGATTTATTTGTTAATGGAAAACAAAAAACTTCGATACAATGATTTAAGAGATAATCTACAAAAGGGGTGGACTCGAGATAAAATAAGTGATGCTACGCTCTCTACTAGACTCGCAGAATTCACAAAGGAAGGGCTAATTAAAAGAGAGGTGTTCCCAGAATTACCTCCCAAAGTAGAGTATTCATTAACAAAGAAAGGCGAGAAACTAGCTAGTGCACTCCAACCACTCGTTGAATGGACTATTAATGCTTGTCATGGAAAAGAATAGAAGAATTCCTTTCTATTTCAATAATAAATTATTTTAGCGACTAAGAATATAGTTTATTTTGATTTCAGTTGATTATTGAAGACAGGAAATTGTACAATAAAGTGAACCTTTTCGATTCTCGAGAGCACGCAGGAAAATTACTGGCAGAACTATTGGAAGACAAGGAATTTGATCTGCTTTATATTATTCCTAGTGGAGGTTTGCCTGTTGGATATGGCTTACTCACTTCCAATGTTTTCAAGCTCATTCCTTTTGACTTAATGATTGTTCGTAAAATACAAGTACCTTGGTCAACTGAAGCAGGAATGGGAGCTGTTACACCAGATGGACAAGTATTTCTGAATGATAGTTTGATTTCTCGTATAACCATCTCTAATAAAGAATTACAAGAGCAAGTTAAGAAATCCCAAGATAGAATCATTGCCCTTCGAAAGGAATTCGATTTATCTGAAACAGTTTCACCCAGAGGGAAAAAAGTACTTTTAGTTGATGATGGGATTGCTTCTGGTTTTTCCATGAGGGCAGCTTCACAATGGATGAAAAATCAACTAGCAGAAGAAGTATATATTGCTACACCAACTGCCCCATTAAGTTCTTTAGAGCATTTAGAACCACTAGTGTCTGGTATATTTTGTTTAAATATACGAACTGGTTTTTCTTTTGCTGTTGCTGAAGCATATAGGCACTGGTATGATCTTCAAATCGAAGAATCAAAACAATATATGAAAAAATTAAATCAGCTATCTTTAGAAAAGCCGGATTAAGGCTATTTTCTAGTAATTTTTCTGAAAAAACCTAAGGAGGAATTTACTAGAAACACCATGCATTTTTACTACATGTCTAGTGTTGATTTTCTATAACGCTTTAATGCCATTTTGAGTAATTATACCTAGATGAAATAAGTAAAGATTAATTTCTTTTCCCAAAAATAAAAGGAAGGAAGGATTTATGTATAAAAGATTATTCAACAAAATATTCCCCCGAAAAAAAGGCAATAAGAGAGGCGTTAGTCCCGTCATTGCAACAATACTACTCATTGCGCTCACAGTTTCCGCAGCAGCTATCGTTTATTTTGTGGTAGTACCTCTACTACAGGGCAAAGGAGAAATGGTGCTAATGTCAGGAGTCACTCTTACAGATAGTGATGTAGATGGTTTTTATGATACCGCTACAATTGAATTATTTAATGTTGGTACTGATTTAGTTACTTTAGATGAAGAAGTTACTTTGATTGTTTATTCCCCTACTTCAAATACTACTTCTTGGCTAATTACAAGTAATCTTGAATATTTAACCCAAGAAACTAAAGAAATTACAATCGCAGCTACAAATGATAGTAATGAAATAGCTCCTCTATCACAATATGAAATGAGCATTACTTATGGTAGCAATTCACTTACAACTGGAAGACAATTCTCTTCATTTGGAACTGGCGGTCAAAGTGGACCAGAACCACCAGCAGAAAACTACACAAGTATGGCATTGGTTCTTCGAACAGCAGCTGATGATCCACCA
>JABLTI010000155.1 GCA_013166835.1 Promethearchaeati archaeon
CCAAAGGAATTTACTGAACTTTATACAGGAATTTTCGACAAACTACAGAAATTCCATAAGACCAAACAGTGGGTTACTGTTCCAACTGCTTCTGGCACATTATTTATGGATATGACAGCACGATCACTTGTAAAAGAAAAAGCATTATGCTGTGTAAATGGAGCTTTTTCGAAAAGATGTGCTGATACCATTAAAGCCTGTGGCAAGGAAATCGAAAAAATCGAAATTGAATGGGGTAAAGCTGTCAAACCAGATCAAATTCTTGAAAAATTAGATTCAGGGAAATTTGATACTCTTGCTCTCTGTCATAATGAAACAAGCACAGGAGTTAGAAATCCCATTTATGAGATTGGTAAAGCTGTAAAGAAAGAACACCCAGACATTATGTATGTTATTGATTCTGTTTCAGCAATGGGTGGTGACAAAGTGATTCCAGAAGAAATTCAGTGTGATTTGATTTATGCTTCTACACAAAAAGCATATGCACTTCCACCTGGTCTCGCTATAGGGTTTGTTTCTGATGCTGCTATTAAGAGATGCGAAGAAGTTCCAAATAGAGGTCGTTATACAGATCTAAAAGGACTTTACGATTATTATCAAAAGAAACAACAAACACCAAGCACACCAAATGTATCTCTATTGTATGCTCTATCTTATCAATTAGATAGAATGCTTGAAGAAACTTCTGAAGGAAGACATAAAAGACACGAAGAAATGGCAAAATGGACACAGGAATGGGCGAAAAAGCATTTTGAGATGTTTCCAGAACCAGGATATGAATCAATTACAGTTTCAACAATTAAGAATACAAAGGGTAAAAGTGTAGCTGAATTGAATAAAGAATTGGCTAAACGAAACTATATGATCTCTAATGGTTATGGTGATTTGAAAGAAAAAACTTTCAGAATTGGCCACATGGGTGATTGGACTACTGCAGACATAAAAGATGTTTGTAGCCACATAGAAGAAATCTGGGAGCTGTAAAACATGAAAGTTATCGTTTCTGACAAAATAAGTGGAAAAGGTGTTGACTTACTAAAAGCAGAAGGTTATGAAGTCAAAGAAGCTTGGGACATTCCAAAAGAAGATTTACCAACAATAATCAATGAGTACGATGCTATTATTGTACGTTCAGCCACTAAACTCAAAGGTGATTTACTAAAAGCAGCTTCTAATCTAAAAGTTGTTGGTAGAGCAGGTATTGGACTGGATAACATTGATGTTAAAACATGTGAAGATCGAGCTATAATAGTTCGTAATACTCCATATGCTACAACCGATACTGTTGCTGAATTAGCGCTTGGTTTTATGTTTGCTTTAGTAAGATCTATTGTAAAAGCTACTACAACACTCAAAAATAACAAATGGGCTAAAAAAGAAATAAAGGGTTCTGAACTACTTGGTAAAACATTAGGAGTCATCGGTAGTGGACAAATTGGTACAGCACTTGCATGTAAATGTCATGCAATTGGTATGAAAGTTATTGGTTGTCGAAGAGATCCAAATAAAACATCAAAAGAACAATTGGAAATATTTGAAAAAATAGGTTCCCTAGATGATGTTTTAGCTAATGCAGACTTTATATCATTGCATTTACCATTAACAGAGAGTACTAAACATATCATAAACACTGAAACTATTGCTAAAATGAAAGATGGAGTTTACATTATCAACTGTTCACGAGGTGGGACTGTTGATGAGAAAGCTCTTTATGAAGCAATCGAAAATGGAAAAATTGCTGGAGCAGCAATTGATGTCTGGGAGAAAGAACCAATAGAACTTGATTATTCTAAGAAATTACTTGAACTTGAACAGGTAATTGGTAGTCCTCATATAGGAGCACAAACTAGAGAAGGTCAAGATCGAGCAGGCATTCAAGTAGCAGAAGCAGTTATTGAAGAATTGAAAAAGCTTTAAAATACTTGCTTCTAAAAAAATCATAATAAAAAACAAAGTGCTAAAGAAGTAATTTCTTTAGCCTCTATAATTTTTTAATAAATGGGCGTGTAAATAATAAATGGTAGAAATTAGACCCTTTAAAGGAATCAGATTTACAAAAAAAGCTGGAAAATTAGTTAATCTTGTTGCTCAACCCTATGACAAGATTACAGAAGAAATGCAAGAAATGTATTATGCTAAATCAGATTATAATTACTGTCGATTAACTTTACCAATCGAAGATAATCGATATGAAATATCTAAACAAAGAGTAGAGAAATGGTTTAGTGAAGGAATTTTCAAACAGGATGAAGAACCTGGTTTCTATGTTTACTTCCAAGATTTTGAGCTCTTTGGAAAGAAACAGATCCGCAAAGGATTCTTTGCAGCTGTGAAACTACATCATTTTGAAGAAGAAATTGTTCTTCCTCATGAATGGACTCATAAAGGACCAAAGATTGATCGTCTAAACATGTTAATGGCCACTCAGAAATTCCTAGAACCAGGATTCATGTTGTATAATGATCCTGATAAGGCAACAATCAAGATTTTCGATGAGGTTGCTAAAGAAAAGCCAATAATGGATGTCATTGACAACTTAGATGTTCGTAATAGAGTTTGGAAGATAACTGATAAGAAATTAATAAAAACAATCCAAGATGTTTTCGAAATCCCTCCTGGACAAATTGTAATTGCTGATGGACATCATAGATATGAAACTGCATGTGGTTACAGAGATGAATTACGAAAGACAAGGAAGGATTGGACAGAAGATGATGCTGCAAACTTTAGAATGACTCTTCTTGTTGCGGTTCAAGATGAAGGACTAACAATATTGCCAACTCATCGAGTTTTGGACAAGTATGAAATCGATGATAATGCATGGAAAGACATCAAAGAAATCTTTGATGTTAAGGAAATCAAGTTAGATGAAATTCAAGAATACCTGGATTCTTACAAGCAACACGCATTCACAATTTATACTAAAGGTAAAGCATACGGAATCGTTCTAAAAGATCCGAAAATCATTGATGATTATATCAAGGAAGAACATGCTGAAAGCTATAAAATGCTTGATGTGGTCATAGTTCGAGAAGTAATCTTTAATGGTATTTTGAAAACTCAGAACCTAAAGATTGATGAAGATATTTTCTATATTCGATGGATTAAAGATGCACTAGCAAAAGTTGATGATGGAAAAGCTACCATTGCTGTTATTATGAATTCCACTAAAGCAGCACAAGTTCTTGATGCATCAAAGAAAGGTGAACGAATGCCTCAGAAGTCAACTGATTTCTATCCGAAGATGATATCAGGTTTAGTTATGGAAGATATCACTGAAGGAGAAAAACTGCTGTAAAACTTGCAGCGATTATTATTCTTTCTTAAACAAACTCTTATATACTTAGGAATATCGAAAAACGATTAGAAATAACAGAAACTGAATGAAGTGATAAACATGCCCCATGAAATTAAAGATCTAACAAAATTGGACGATATCATTGCTCAATCAACAGAATGCAGAGTAAAAAGAATTGGCGACATGGTAAAAATAAAATTCAGAACAAAGAAGAAACTCTATACCATTAAAGTTTCTGTAAGTGAAGCTGAAGCTATTCGAGCTAGAATTTCAGTTCCAATTGTCGATTATTAGGTCTATTACATGAAAAAGTAGAGTTATTCCCTTTTAGGGAATACCATTCTTTCTAATTCTATTGTGTTAATCCTTGGTACTTTGTTAGTTGTTTAATAACGTCATTGCGCTCCATATCGGTATTGCAATATTTGCATCTAATTTTTAGTGGTTCAATGCTTTTGACATAGTAGGTTTGAATGGATGGTTCTCGAGCATTTGTTATACATTTTGGATTGATACATTTTGGAAATCCACTGACTTCTTCTGGCAATTCAACATCGAATTTATTGACAACTTTGAAATCCTTAATTTCATTTATCGTCGCTTGTGGGCTAATTAGTGCAATTTGATTGATCTCGCTTCTCTCAAGAAACCTGTCCTCTATTTTCACTATGTCTTTTTTCTCCTGCCTCTTACTTGGAACATTCAATGATAAAGTTGCTACAGTTCCTTCTAGACCAGTAATCTGTTCCTTCTTTGATCTTTGATACTTTTAGCTCAGAATCAGAAATTTCTTTTGACATTTTCATTCAATCCTTTCGTTAATTTTCATTTTGAAAACTCACGCTTTTCCTCCTAGTATGAGATTTAATAATGCCATTCTGATAATAACTCCGTTTAACATTTGTGTGAAGTAAACAGCGTGGACTGTATCATCAACATCATAATCTATTTCGTTTATTCGAGGTAATGGATGGAGAATTGGAATTGGTCCTTTAGCTTTCTCTAGTAACTTTTTATTCAGAACATAAGCATCCTTAACTTTCGCATATTCTGATTCTTGTGCAAATCGTTCCTTTTGGATTCGAGTCATATAGATGGCATCAGCAGTTGGAACAATGTCCCTTAAGGATTCCCCTTCTGTAAATTCGTTTCCTGCATCTCGTAAATCTGATTTAATTTCCTCACCAATTCTGAGAGATGGTGGTGATACAAAATCAATTTTGACTTTTTTGAATTTAGACAAGGTATATGCTAAAGAATGAACTGTTCGACCATACTTGAGATCACCAACCATGGCTATACGTTTTCCTTCAACCTTCTTCAGTTCCTTTTTGAGGGTATACAGATCAAGTAAAGCTTGAGTTGGATGTTCTTCTGCACCACTTCCACCATTGATTATTGGGACACTTGAGAATTCTGCCGCGAGTCTTGCAGAGCCTTCCATAGGATGTCTCATTGCAATTATATCACAATAATTAGCAATCGTTCTAATGGTATCTGAGAGACTTTCACCTTTTGCAGCTGAGGAAGATTTGGAATCTGAGACTGTGATAACTGCACCCCCAAGACGATGCATTGCTGCTTCAAAACTTAATCTTGTTCTTGTGCTTGGTTCAAGAAATAATGCAGTCATAATTTTTCCTTCTAGAGGTCGTTTTCCAGAATTAACAATTGACTCCATTCTTTCTGCTTCTTCTAGAATAGTATCTAAGTCTTCTTTGGTAAGATCTCTAATAGATACTATACTCTTCCCAAGAAATGATTTTTTAGACATCTTTATTTCAAGACTAATTTGAGCTTCTCTTTGCTAAAAAATCTTATCTATCAGAATTAAGGATTCCAAATGAAATTGACTCAGAATTCACTCATATTTAGCAAAAAGAAAGAAATGTTACCCACAGTGTCATTCTGTGGGATTAACTATCTGGCACCCATCAATGCTGGGCTACCCGTACTCTGCGGCGATGCACCCATGAATCTCCGGACGTAATTTCCTAAACCAACTGAAGTCAGGAAATACCAACCTGTGAAACCCATCCATGTGATGTTACCATAATACTTGAGATTCTGAATTATAATCCAAATTTCTGGAAATCTAAAGGGCATCCAAGCAATTGGGATATTTATGAAAGCAGTTCGCATAAGGAAGAAAATCATTGTAATTGGAATAAACCATACTAACATTGGTTTCATCTGTTGAATCATCATTTCACTTTGAATCTTCTTGATATATTCTTCTCTTCGTTGAACTTTTTGCCAGAGCTTCTTATCAGCTGTATCCATAGCTTTCTTTTTGTTATCATTATGAATCTTGATTTCTTTTTGATGTCTACTGATTTTTTCTACATCAATCAATGCTTTCGTCAGTAAACTCATCAGAACAGCTATAAGGACATTGAATAAGATTATGAAATATGTTGAACCAGGAATATTAAGTACACCAATAGAGTTGAAGATTTGTGAAAACCATTCTCCAATAGGATTTAACCAGCTTAACCAGCCCAAATTTTTAATCTCCTAATAATACATTATCTCTTATTGATTAGATGGCGTATTTAACCTAATAAAAGATTTCTTATTGATTAATAAATTCATGAAGAAATAGTTTTCCTTCAAGTTTTTACAAAAGTTAAACAAATTTCCACTGTTTTTCTTTTAGTTTTCATGTAGAAGGCAAAATTTATATCTCCATCATAAACACAACATTCAAAAGCAAAAGAAAAACCGCTTTTAATATAAAATTGCTAAAGGATCAGTGAGATCAATGAAACCAAGTGAACGCTTTGCAAAAAAAGTTTGGCGTAAACCACCCAAGAAGAAATCTGTAGGTCACAAGGTGCCTAACAAATCAGGCATAGGTAAATGTGCCATTTGTAAGCAACCTATGTCCAGTTCTAAAAGTAAACTAGCAAGAAGAAATTTCAGTCCTGCAAAAAATACCATTAGAACTAATCGTCCTTATGGTGGGTATATATGCAATAAGTGCTTAAAAGTTCAAGCTATTGAACAAACTAGAGCCTTAGCAGCTACAGAGAAATAGTTTAGAATTCTAAATTATTCTCTTATTGAATTTCTAATTTTATCTAGCTAAAATCACTATATGTAACTAGGTGCTGAAAATGGAAATTGAAATCCCCCAAAATATAGAAAAAATTGAGAATTATCTTGTAGAAGAAAAGCATATAGCTGATTTTCTTGGAAGTGGAACAGTTGCTGTCTTATCCACGCCTTCTATGATTTTGATGATGGAGCATACAGCTATGATAGGAGCTCAAGAATATCTTCCGGAAGGTTGGATTACCGTCGGAACAAGAGTGGATATCAGTCATTTACGTGCTTCAAAAAAAGGAGCAAAGATAAAAGTAATTGCCAAATTAAAAGAAGTTGAAGGTAAACACCTTACCTTTAAAGTAGCTGCTTTTGATGGTGAACAAAAAATTGGCGAAGGAATTCATGAAAGACATATCGTTAACAAAGAGAAATTCTTGGCAAAAATAGAATAAGAAAAAAATGAAAAGGTTGAGAACACCTTTTATTCTGTTGGTTGCATACCATCAATTAAAACAATAATGACTGACATTCCTACAGGAATCAAAACATAAGTCAATAAAGTCATTAATACTGTTCCTTGATTGGTTGCACTTGTAGCCATAATTGCTAAAACTGCTAGCATAATTACAAAGAAGATTGGAGCAACGACTCCGATTACTAGGAATAATTCAGCAATAACACCTAAGCCTTCAATGAACTCTTTTTCTTCTCTGATTTTATCTCGCATTAGGGTTTTTGTTTCATTTGTTAGATAAGCGGTCATATCTCCACCAGAAGTTACAACTGATACCAAACCTTCTAAGAAGGCTGAATAAACTTTTGAGGGAGAATTCGCTGCAGCATATTCCAATGCTGTGAGTAAATCATACCCAAGAATCTCAATATTTCGAGTTATTTGTTCTGCTTCTTTAGCGATCTCTAATTGAATGTTTTCATTAGCAAGGGCGAGAAAAGCTTTATCCGGAGCTACTCCGGCAGAGGCCATTGCAGCGAGGAATGAACTTGCTGTTGGAAGATTTGATTCCAAAGCTCTTTTTCGATTACCAGAAACATAACTAGGATAGATATAGAACCCAAGCATGACAACTATTGGGACCAAAATACCTACAATAATAGCTCCAAGCCAGACATTAGTATTGAACTCGCCATTAATAGCCCAAAAGATACCAATTCCAGCAGGAAATCCAACAAATATTGCAATGAAAGTAGTCAGAAAAGCTGTTGAAAGATACATACGTAAACTGATATCCATACCAGCTTTACGTAATGTCAATCCTAGTTCACTAAAACGTGGTAATATTCGCTCCATATATCTACCAAGTCGCGTATACGCGATGCGTCTAAAGCCTTTGCTCATCGAGATTTCCTTCCTCTATATTTCATAGGATTAAGGGATTTTAAACTTTAGTGATTTAGCAAATTCAACTTATTGCAAACCACGAGTAGCCCTATCGAATGTTTTTTCAGGATTACTATAGTATTCCCTGATGATTGTTGCGACATCTTGCCAATGTCTTATCTTTTTCTTGACCATCCAACGAAGGACAACTTTTCTTTTCTCAATCTCATCCCAACAATCCTGGTCAGTCCAACCCAATTGATCTCTAATTCGTTCAACGATGTATGAACGACCATAGAAGGTGAAATTATCTTCTCTTGGATTCCATTTGAAGACTGGATTTGTTAGTAGTTCATTTGTAACTGGGTCGACCCCAGCAATTTCTGTGACTGCGACTGTTCTTCTCATGAATTTTCCGCCAAGTCTTACTTTGGCTTGTACGCATACGATGTCAAGTGATCGCAACAATGTTCTCGGGATATTCATCGGTTCTGATTCTAATCTATGAATGACAGATTCTACAGAGTCACCGTGTATAGTAGCTAATCCAAGGTGACCTGTTGCCATTGATTGGAACAACATATAAGCTTCTTCACCACGGATTTCACCTACCAAGATAAAGTCAGGTCTTTGTCTGAGAGCTGCTTTGAGTAGATCAAACATAGAAATCTCTCCTCGTTTTCTGCCGTCCTTTTCGATTCCTCCGAAACCCAATCTCGCAACAGATGGTATCCAATTTTCATGCGGAAGATTAACCTCTGCAGTGTCTTCTATCGAGATGATTTTTGCATCTGGTAGAATGAACATGGATATACAATTTAGTAAGGTTGTTTTCCCGGACGCGACTCCACCGGCAATCATGACTGAATGTCTATTTTCAATGACAAACCAGTAAAATGCTCCAATCAGTGGGTCCATAGTATTGAGTAAAACGAGATCAGTAATTGTCATAGGATCAGATCGGAATTTACGAATAGTAAAAGTAGAACCCCTCTGAGTAACTTCTTTACCATAAGTAATATTGATACGACTTCCATCAGCTAGTGAAGCATCAACAATTGGATTGGCTACACTAATATGACGACCAGATCTCTGAGCTAGCTTAATTACGAAAGAATCTAATTCCTCAGCATCATCAAAGACAATATTTGAGGGGATTGATTCATGTTTCCTATGCCAAACATATAGTGGAACGCCAACACCATCACAAGAAATATCTTCAATCATATGATCTTTTAGCATTGGTTCTATTTTTCCAAATCCGAGCAAGTCTCTCTGAACATAGTACAGAATTCTATCAAAGGATTCCTCTTTCAATTTCAAATTGTAATCCTTTACAATATCAAAGACTTTTCTTCGGAGATATTCTGCGGCACGATCTTTTTCTTTCAGAAGAGAGAAATCAACGTCTAATTCCTCAATGAGTATTTGCTTGATAATCTTGAATTTTTCTTCTTCCTTCTGTTCCAACGGAACTTCTACAACAATGTACTGTGTTCTATTAGATAGCGGATCTGTTTGAATCAAACAATAGCTAAAGGGAGGTATTAGCGGATAAGTTTCCTCAAGAACTGGAGCAGATTCAATTGAGGAGACGGGTTTAAACTTATCATCTTCTGGAGGGATTTTTTCTGTCATTTTTTCTGCACACCTTACTATTACCAAATAACAATTTTAAATGAGTCGGTTCCTTCAGTTCTTTGAAAACTGATGAAATGCTGAAGTTCACCGCTTGTATTTCTCCATGGGACAGTTGTTTCAAACTGAACAGCACCAACAGCCTGATCAGAGGTATCGGTTGCTTCTATGAAGAAGTGTTTTGCACCAGGGAGAGCTGTAAATGAAACTTCATATGTATGCCCTGAAACATATAATGGAAGGGTCAGGGAACGATTAATCATAAC
>JABLTI010000156.1 GCA_013166835.1 Promethearchaeati archaeon
TAAGTAAATCTGCGAAATTTTCTCCCAATGAGACACCAGTGCTATCTTGCTCAGAGAACGCCATTCTGAATTACCTCCAAACCTATCAATTACCAAAGTAGCATGTGGTATATTAAGGTATTAGTAATGATATTTTATTTCTAGTTTTTCATGTTTTAAAAACTGTTTCATTGTAGTAAAGAGGATTTGCGATACGAATAGGTAAGAAGTAATTAGGGAAAACCTTCTCTATTGCAAACACTTATTATTGAATTTGTTAGGTCATAATCTGAGATATCGTTTTGTTTTCATAAAATAACAACAGGAGAACCGGAAATGAGTGAAAAGCAAGATCAATTAAATAATAACAAAACAAAAAATAATTTGCTTTACGGTTCTACTGAAGAAATCGAACTTGTTGAATTAAAAACAACACAAGAAACTGATCTTGAAGATCTTGAATATATAGAAAAGAAACCTTTTTTCAAGAGAACTTGGGAATGGTTGACCAAAGATAAACAAAGACTGTGGTCTATAATTTTCTTGTTCTTATTTGTAGTTTTAATTATTGTTCTAGCAGCTCTCAATCTAAATCTAGGGGAAATAATGAGGAATATTGTAGATTGGTTTCAAATGAAAATAGGCATTTGGGGAATTTTCATAGGAGTTTTTGTAATATCCATTTTTGGAAATTTTACAGTTATTTTCCCAATACCCTATACTTTAGCGTTAGTTACTGCTGCCACTGATCCAACAATTCAGGCTTGGCATGTTATTGTAATGGGTATTTTTGCTGGTGCAGGCGCATCAATTGGAGAAGTTTCCGCTTGGTTTCTTGGTAAAGCATCAAAAAATGTCATTGAAGACGGTATGGAAAAACAAGTGGCTAGAGCACAAAGATGGATAGATAAAGGCTTGGCTCCATTTATTATCTTTGTATTTGCAGCAACACCTTTACCAGATGATGCAATACTAGTATTCATAGGTTTATTGGGATATGCATTATGGAAAACAGTGATTTGGTGTTTCCTTGGAAAAATTGTTTTAACATCTGCTACAGGTCTAGCAGCAAAATATTTGGGAGAAACTGCTTTTGGTGAGAAAATACTTTGGTTGTTTGGTCTAAAAATTGGTGAAAGTGGTGTTACTGCTTCGGAACCTGCAGCTTGGATTTCTGCATTGGTTTGGGTTGCTTCAATAGCAATAATAGGAGTAGTTCTGTTTATTGATTGGGGGGATATTTGGAATTTTCTCTCTCGTTCAGTATTGAGGAGAAAATATCGTAAATTAGCCATCACTGATTTAGATTCTCTTGAAACAACACCTGTCTTAGATGTTAATCAGCAAGATGAAGAAAAACAATCATTTCGTAAACAAAGAATGTTAAAAGAAGCTTCATTTTGGCAATGTGCTATATCAAAAAAAGATGATGAAACACCTGATTATTTTGATTTGTATTCAGTTTCTTTTGTTCTTGGAAAAGCAAGTAACATCTTATTAAAACCGGATTGGTTCGCAAAATTCTCCAAGAATTTATCTGAAGAGAAATTCAATAAATTAACTGAATATCAACTTGATAAATTACTACCACCTAAGAAAATAAAGGAATTTTATGAAAGTAATGAGAAACTAGATGAAATTACTTCAAATATGATTTTCTTATCTTTCACGACAAACCATATAGAAACAAACACAAATTTTCGAATAGGTTTCTTATTAGAGAAAATTAAACAAGATCAAATAAAGGTTAGATGTATAGGAGAAAAGGAAGCTCTCATAATTAAGAGCCTAAAATCAATTTCACCGGAATTAATGATAACAAATCTAGTTAAATTCCTAGATCATCTGGCTGAAACTCCTGAACTTGTTAAAAAAATAGATGTTGCTTTCATTTCTTGAAATCTATAGAAAAACCATTAAATTAGAAAGTAAATCTTTCTAATAATCTCTAAAAAGAACAATTTCGTGATGTTTCAATGAAGAAAATCCAATCAATAATACTCTTCAGTATTATTTTTACACTCATTACTATAAGCACTACTTTTACAGTTTTAGCTGAAAATCCAAATACACTCAAACCTAAAATTGATCCGAATATAATTACTAGAGGAACACCTGCATTGCTATTTACAATAGAGGATGTTTTAACAGATACAATATTTAGTTTTGAAAGCTTTAAAGGCAAAGTCGTTGTACTTGATTTCTTCTCAACAACATGTGAACCTTGTGAATATTCGATACCTGAATTAAAGAATGCTAAAGCAAAATATAGTTCCGATGATTTGGAAATCATAAGTATCGATGTAGACTTGAATGATACAGAGACAGACATAGAACATTTCGCTTCGGAAAATGGTATTTCTTGGAAGATGGTTAGTGATACACTTGGTATTAACACTTATTACCAGCTTATAACAATACCAACTTTCTACGTTATAGATCAAGATCAATATATCTATCAAGCAATTTTTGGTTTGTATAATTTTGATGAATTAGATGGATTTATCCTTGAATTATTACCTGAATATAGTTCTTCACCTAATCCATCAAATGGTAATGGAACTCCCTCTGAATTTTGGGGTAAAAATTGGTATTGGTTTCTTCTTAGTGGTGTCATATTTGTTATTGTCACTGGTCTTGTGATTCAAAGAAGAAGGATTGTTCTTCATAACAGAAAAGTTAGAGCTCAAAAAATGGACGCAAGACAAAGACGTGTTCGAAAAAGAGAAAGATAAACTAAATTAATAAATTTTTTCAAAAAAATCAACTATTTCTTCTTTAAAAAATAAAAGAATAAAATAGGTGATATAAAGAAAGTAAACCACGCTTTTTTTAAAAAATAACAAGATAACTATCTAAAAGTGATTGTTATATGAAATCAAAGATATTTCTTTTAGCTATTATTTTATTTGGTTCCTTAATACCATTCATAACTTTTGTAACAAGCTCCACAAATAATCAAACAATTTTACTTGAACCAGAAAATATTAAAGAAGGCGATTTTGGCATTGATTGGACATTAAAAGAAATATTTAGTAATCGAGCTATAAGTTTTCGCGATTATTATGGAAAAGTTGTAATTCTTGATTTCTTTGCAACATGGTGTGGTCCTTGCATAGAATCATTTGGTATACTTAGAGATTTGAATGACTATTATAGTAGCAGTCAAATTGCTATTATCAGTATTGACATTGAATACACTGAGAAAACAGAAGCTGAAATTGAACAATTTGCACAAGATAATGAGATTGATTGGAATGTTGTGATTGATTCTGTCTCTTTAGCAGATGATTATTCTGTTCTAACCATCCCAACTTTCTTTATCTTTGATCAAAAACAAAAATTGGTGAAAATCTATACTGGAGTAACTAATTTTTCAACTATGAAAAAAACTATTGATGATACTCTAGATAATTCACTTCAAAGACCAATTTCTGAATTTTGGTCAAATAATTGGTATTGGTTTGTTATTCTTCCATTCATTGCAATAATTAGCACTGTTATTTTTGTTCAAAGAAGGAGGATTGTACAACAGCAATACGAAGAACGAAAAAAGAAAATAGATGAATTGAAACAGCGTGAAAGAAAAAGAAAACTGCAAAGATGAATTATTTAGAAATAGATGATTCAATCACTAAATTACCAAACCATTGATTAATACATATCAATATAACCAATAATTTTAATTTTGAAATTTCAATTCCATATTGCACAAGGCGATTTTTATGAAAAAAGAAATAATTGATTTGTTGAAAGATTTAGAAACAAAGGATGCAAGAGAAAGAGTAAAGGGTTTACCTTCTTCTGTTCGAATGAGGAATATTACACCTGATGTTGGATTATTTCTGAATATATTAGTAAAAGCCACTAGAGCAACAAGTATCTTGGAAATTGGAACCTCAAATGGTTATTCTACAATTTGGTTGGGATTAGCAACACAAGAAAATAATGGTCAATTAATAACTCTTGAAGTTGATCCACGAAAAGTGAAACTGGCTAAAGAAAATTTAGAAAAAGCAGGTCTAGTCAATACTGTCAAATTAATAGAGGGAGATGCAAAGGAAACATTAAGAATACTTGAAAAGGAATTTGATTTTGTCTTCCTTGATGCAGAAAAAGAGGATTATCTGGAATTTTTCCATTTAATTTTCCCGAAATTAAAGATTGGTGGAGTAATTGTTGCTGATAATGTTATCTCACATGCGGAGGATCTAAAGGAGTACATTGATTATGTACGGGCAAATCCCAACACACAAAGTGTTCTTGTACCAATCGGGAGAGGAGAAGAATTAACTCTAAAAATTCGGTAGAGATGTAAATATTTGCTGAAATATCAAGCAAAACAAAATGTTAATAATACTGAAAAATGGCATTCGCATTATAGCTAGGTAGAAAATGCAAGGTGTATTAGATTTGTCAAAAAGAAAAATTTTCTTAATATTTTCGATTATTGCTTTTGCACTACTAATATCTCAAGTAAACATGGCACAAGGTCTTCTATTTCTTGAAGATTCAGTAGATGACGTTCAGAAATTTGTGGACGGAACATTTTCCGAGAAAGGAAATTTTCAGAATGAAGTCGATATTGTTAATTTATCCATAACAGGTGTAACACTTACTTTAACCTTGCAAGCAAATCCCATAATTAGTGATCAAAACCATTTGTATGAAGTTATCATAGTTTGGGATAATTCAAGTTCATATCAAAATAAAACAGAAATAACTGTTGGAAGTTTAAATGGTAATGTAGCAGTTGATTTAATTAATCATACAGTTTTGAATGGTACAGGAGATGTTCTACCAACTCAACCTGCTCCAATTTATAACAGTACAACGGTCCAAAACAACAAACTCGTTTGGGAAATGAATGTTTGTATATGTGCTGACATGGGAAATCCGGTGTATGTAAATGCAACAGCTCAGTATACTGCAACAAATATAACCTCAGATTTTCTATACGTTGATACATATCTTACTGGTGAAGGTCCTACCACCCCTCCACCACCAGGCATCGTATTTAATTTTAATACAATTCTTTCGATATTAGGAACTTTGTTAGTAAGTGGTTTTGCTGGCTATACAATGGGTTCAATTTCTGTTTATTTCTTAACAACAAATATAAAATCCAAACAAAACAACACAATTTTTATGGCTATTTTCGTTTTGGGATTAGCTATTTTAGTTAACGTCTGGTTCTGGATTACTCCTTGGCAAATATTATGGAATATTGGAGTTTTGGCAATAGCAATAGCATTTGGTTATATGTGGGCTACAAGAGGAATAATGAATCTCAAGTTTGATTCACCATTGCCAGAGAATCTGCCAATTGATACAGAGGAAGACCGAAGCGCATTAATCGTTCTTTCAAAAGGAGAAGCTGAAGAGTATAATCCTTTAGCTCTCGTGAGAAAATACTATAAACAAGCCGAAACTGGTGTTCCTCAGAAAGGAAAATTAGCTCAACCATTGGAGTTCTTCAAAGTCAAAAGAAAATATCGATCCATAATTAAAGGTCAATCCGATCTCACAATTGAAGACATTAAAGTTAATGAGCCAAAGAATCCTTACAGGAAAAT
>JABLTI010000257.1 GCA_013166835.1 Promethearchaeati archaeon
TGGAATTATCCCTATTAGATATGCCAATTGTAATGCGTTCCTTTCATTGGGAGAAGGATTTCGAATCAATTCAAAAGTTCCTTACTGAAACATACACCCTAACTAATTCATTTCAAAATTGGGCTCCAACTAGATTTGAGAATAAACAAAACTATTAGAACTCTTCTTTTACTTTTCTTTGTCAATATAACATTTCATATGGTGAAAAAAATTATTTTTATGTTTTTAGAGAATTATAAAATACCGCACGTAAAGTTTAACTAAAGTAATTTTCGGAAAATATAAATTAAAAGAAAAATTCTATAATTACCTCTCTTCTAAAAATTAAAATCTAAAATAAAAGTATTAAGTACAATTGCTTTTTTATTTTAAGGAATGGAGTTTGTTTAAACATGAAATTCATCGATTTAAGTCATCAATTTGAAAGTGGAATGCCGGGTTTCAAAATAAAAAATGATAATGGAACTTATACTACTCATACAGTAAAAATACATCCTTTTCTAACCCATGAGCAAACAAAACACAGATATCAAAATAAAGCATCTTTTGAAATTACTGAAATAACTTTTCAAACTTCGATAGGTACTTACTTAGATTCACCCTTTCATCGTTTTCCTGAAAAAAGGGATATAAGTCAAATAAATCTTGAAGAAGTTATACTATCAGGTTTAATTATCCCAGTTCATAACAAAGAACCTTCCGAAATAGTTGATTTAGAAGATATTCCAAAAGATATCCTAGCCAAGGATTTTGAAGGTAAAGCTATTTTATTTAATTTTAATTGGAGTAAATACTGGGGAAAAGAACAATATTTTGATTACCCTTTCATATCTGAAAAATTGATTAGATTTTTAATTCAGAAAAAAGTTAAGCTAGTCGGAGTTGATACAATTAATATTGATGGTCAAAAAAATCTATCCAGACCAGCTCATACTATGTTTTTAGAGAAGGATATTCTAATTGTTGAAAATTTAACTAATCTTGAAAGCCCGTGAGAGCTTTTGCAGAAGTACTTTAAACTTTATGAATTTCTCCAATAGCAAACTCATAATCCACATATCGGGACTAAAACCGGACGGAGGCAAACCAGCCCCCATCGCGGGAAAGAATGGTTTGATTGCTAATCTTTAATATAAACTATTGGACAATCATCAATAGTCATTTGAGTAAAGCACACAGGGCAATTTTTTTTCTCTTTCAACCATACGGTTAATAATTCTTTCTTTGCCATATTACTACAATAAGGACAGATGACTACCTCATAATCAAGAGTAAGTTGCGTTTTCGATATCATGCCTTTCATTAATTCACTTCGATTTTTAATGAAATAAGCTTTAGTAATTGGAACAATTGCTTGAGTTTCGGGAACTTTCTTTGGAATTGACTTTTCTATTGCTTCCTCTTCAAGCATGCGTTTTGTTAATCTCTTAATTAAACCCAAATCTGTTCTAGAATTTAGACCTTTAACGTGGTATTCATCAAGTATTGGTTTAACTTTCTCAGAAGAGAGATCGTAGAGAGCACATAAAGCAACACTACCCCTATTACCAATTCGTCTAGCAATTCTTACTAATTCTAATTCGTTTTCTTCAACAAATAATTTCTCAATTCGTTTGTAAAATCTTGGTCCTGGATAGAATGGTAAAAAAACTAAAGTGGCAAGTAACATCATTAGTGAAATATAAGCCTTTAACTTTTCAGGATCACTTTTAGCAAGAGCTAAACCAACTATCATGAAAATCAATGTAGAACAGATACCTAAAGCAAAGATAAATATATACATTCGGTAAACAACATACTTCACTTCAGTTTTGAAAAATGAAACCTTTTCCTTAGACATGAATCCACAAACCCATGTGAAAAATGTTTGTTTCTCTATTTTAAGCTAGCTATTATCCATTTATTAACTAACCATTTAATTAAACTCAAAATCCATAGACAGAATGAAAACCGGACGAGGGCAAAGCAGCTCCTGTCGCGGGATAGTAAGATTAACTTATTTTTTCTAGGAAATAATTTTATTCTTTAAGAGTATTTATAAAATAGAAATTATTTGTATTATTAATCAATTCTAAAAATCATTCATAAATTACAAATATTGGTGGAGGGAAACCCAATAATGAGTGGAGAAAAAGCAGAGAGCATTCCAATTAGGAAGCAATACCAAAGTAGATTAGATGATT
>JABLTI010000157.1 GCA_013166835.1 Promethearchaeati archaeon
ATCACTTATTTTGAGAAGTTCTTGTAATTCTTCTTGTGTCCAGGTTTTTCTAAGGATAGAAATTACGACTGAAGCATCTTTAGTGGAGATTCTCTTCATCTCCTTAACTGTATTATGAGGTTCTGGTAAGTTTTGGAGATGAGTAACTGATATGATGCATTCAAAAGTACCGTCTTTAATTGGAAGATTATCGGAATCTGCTACAATAAAATCAATATCTGGAAATTTCTCATGAGCAATCTTGATCATTTCATGAGAAATATCAACTCCGAGAAGCATGCTATTACCATTTACCTGTTGTTTTAGTAAACCGAGAAGTGTTCCTGTACCACACCCGATATCAACTATCCCATCTGATTCAGAGAAATCAACTCGAGAAAGAATTTCTTGGTATTTTTGGGATTGGATGTCTTTGTATCTAGTATCGTATATTTCAGCAGATGAATCATATCGTGTAGCAATTACTTTCTTTTTATCCAACTAGTTATCCAGTCCTTTTAATAGCAAATTTAAGTTCATAGGCAAGAAATTTACATTGCCTTTTGTTGACAGTTAGCATTCATGAAATGTTTCTTTAAAATAATGAACGCTTTATTTTGTTAAGATAATACGAGCATCAACAGTGAGTATTTTATCTTCATAAGCGAATATAGGATTGAGATCAATTTCAAGAATATCATCCATGTAATCAATAGTAAGTTTAGAGATTTTCATCAAAACATCAACAATTAGTTCTAGTTTGACATTTGGACCTCCCCTGAAACCTTGGAGCATTGGCAATGCCTTGATTTCTTGAATCATCTCAAGAGCATCCTCTTTTTTAATTGGAGCAATTCTAAAGGAAACATCTTTTAAAAGCTCAACGAAAATTCCCCCAAGGCCAAACATAATTGCTGGACCAAAAGTTGGGTCTCGAGTAACTCCTACGATTATTTCTGTTGAAGGTTTAATCATCTTTTCAATGAGAACTCCCCTAATATCTGCTTTGGAATCATATTTCTTAGCATTAGCTAAGATTTCATTGAATGTTTTTTCTGTTTCTTTTTCAGAACTGATATTTAGTTTAACACCACCAGCATCTGTTTTATGGATGATTTGTGGTGAAAGGATCTTCATTACAACAGGGAAACCAATGTCCTTAGCTGCTGCTATTGCTTCTTTACTGCTTTTTGCGACTCGAAAATCAGTTGTTGTTATACCTATTTCTTTCATCAATTGTTTAGATTCCGGTTCCAAAAGAAAAGTTCTATTTTCTTGTCTAGCAACAGCAATGATTTCTTTTACTTTTTTCGACACTATTCAATCAACCTTCAACTTTTTACAAACCCATGAATTCTTGTTTCTTTAAAAGATTTTAGGAAAAAACACTTTTTCAAAAATAAAGCACTAAGATTTTAAATAAAAAAGACATTAGTTTATATGGAGTTAGCGCTCTAATGAATGTTGATATTTATTCTTTGATATTTTCGTTTGTAGGGATTTTTGTTTTTATGACTATTATGTTTTTCATAGCTGTTCTTTTGAAAAACAATAGCATTATTGATATTTGTTGGAGTTTGAATTTCATACTTGGTACATATTTATCATTTTTAATTACAATAATTCGTCATAAACAAGTTAATCTAATCCAAATTATCTTGACGGTTTTGATCAGTATTTGGGGTTTTAGATTAGCTTATCATATTGCTCGAAGAAATATCGGGAAAGGAGAAGATAAGAGATATGCAGAAAGAAGAGAAACATGGGCAGAAAATTTCTACCTAAAATCCTTCTTATTGATTTTCATGCTTCAAGCACTTTGGGCATCCATTGCTGTATCCCCAGTAGTTTTTGCAAATGCATTATTATATGAAACTCCATGGTATTTCTGGTCAGCAGGAAGTTGGTTAATTTTTTATCCAATTGTTTGGCAAATAGTTCCCTTAGCAATAGGTGGAGCATTATGGATAATAGGCTTCTTTTTTGAAGCAGTCGGTGATCGTCAACTCAAGAGCTTTATTAGGAATCCAGAGAACAAAGGAAAAGTAATTGAAAATGGTCTCTGGAAATATACCAGACATCCAAATTACTTTGGGGAGATGACCATGAGTTGGTCCCTATTCATTATTGTGTTTGCAAACACTGAGTGGTCTTATTTTATAGTATTATTTTTCGTAGCACCACTAATATATACTCTGTTAATACGTTACGTTACAGGTGTTCCTGAAGTAGAAAAACACCTTATAACTAAACCAGGATACAGGGAATATATGGAAAGAACCAGTATGTTGTTTCCATGGTTTCCGAAAAAGAAAGAGGAGACTTAGGTTGTGATTTCAAAATGGGTAAAGTTGGTATTATAACCGATTCAACATGTGATCTACCAATAGAATACATCAATAAACATGATATTGGAATAATCCCAGTTAATATCATTTTTAATGACGAAGAAGTTCGTCAACCAATTTTTAATTTGACGAACGAGGAATTCTATCGAAGATTAGTTGCTGGTGAAGATATAAAATCTGGAGTATCTTCCCCGAAAATATTCAAAGAAACCATAGATAAACATCTAGAAAAATATGATGAGATAATTCTCATCACACTCTCCTCAAAATTAAGTGCAGTGAATCAAACAGCACAACTTGTTATGAAGCAATTCTCTTATGAAAATGTTACAGTGATTGATTCGCTCAGTGGAACAATTGAAACTGGACTTGTAGTTCTTTTAGCAGCTCGAAAACTTGCTGAAGGAAAGACAAAGAAAGAAGTCATAAAATATCTTGAAGAAGAGATTATACCTAACGTTCATTTGATTAGTTATGCAGCAACCCTAAAATTCCTCAGAAAAGGTGGTCGTATTGGAAGATTAACTCATTTAATGGGAACAGTGCTTAACATTAGACCTATTTTCCATATACAAGATGGAGAAATTCTCTCACCTGGAAGAGTTATGCTATGGCGAAATATTGATGAGGTAATTAAGAAATTAATGTCTAAAGTTGCTGGAAACCAGAAAGAAGAGTTAGTTTTTGTTGCTCATTCAGGTAATGCAGAGAAATGTCAAGAACTTATTGACTACTTCAAATCACTACCAAATGCTCCAAAGGAAATTCATATGGCAGAAGTTGGTCCAGCTGTAGGAGTTCATGTAGGACCTGATACAATCGGATTTGTTTGGGTTGGTGAGTATAGTGACGAGTGGTTTAAAGATCTCTAGAGTTTTCTTTTTTATAAAATACTAAAACTCATTTAATAATTCTAATTTTTTAAACGAGTATGCTTAATATGATTTCTAATGATGTTAGATTATAGTTAAATTTTGGGTGATTCTTTGACTAAAGAACAGAAAGAACTAACAGAAGAAGAAAAAGTACACAAAAAATTCGCAATCGATTTATTCAACCATACCTGGGATTTAATGGAAAAAAAAGATAGAACCAAAGAAGACGACGACGAAATGATTCATTCTGCCCATGCATCAAGACATCACTGGGGGCAAATTGGTACACCAACACATTTTGAACGTGGAGAATGGCAAATATCGAGAGTTTATGCTATATTAAACCGTCCTGATCCAGCAATATATCATGCAACAAGATGCTTAGAAATCTGTAAAGAAAATCATATTGGTGATTGGGATATTGCGTTTGCTTACGAAGCACTCGCACGAGCCTATAATGTCGCGGGAAAAAAGACAAAAGCTAAAAAGTATTTAGATCTTGGAAAAGAAGCAGGGGAAAAAATAGCTAAAAAAGAAGATAAAGACTATTTCTTGAGTGAACTTGAAAAAATAGCTATATAATTTTTCCATTATCTTTCCTTTTTTTTAAAAAAAAATTACTCTACTAAACATTTAGATAGAAGAAGAAACTTTACTCTTTACAATCAATATAATTAGGTGAACGTATCTCTTGCCATCTCAAAAAACAAAGAACAAGATTTTTGCTCGAACGAAAATCGTATGCACATTAGGTCCAAGTAGTGAATCCAAAAGTGATTTAGAAAAAATGATAACTGCAGGAATGGATGTTGTCCGTTTAAATTTCTCTCATAATTCACAAGAATGGCATAAAGAAACGTTTAACAAAATAAGATCTGTCTCAGATGAAATCACTATCTTATTTGATCTTCAAGGACCAAAAATCAGACTTGGGGAATTATCTGATGCATACATTTTAGCTCAAGGTGATGAGTTTATACTCACAACAGAAGAAATTATCGGAGATAATCAGCGAGCAACAGTCTCACTCAAAAGTTTACCTCAATCGTTAAAGAAGAATGATTTGATTTTTGTTAATGATGGAATTATTGGCTTGAGAGTTAAGAAAATTGAAAATCAAGATATCTTTTGTGAGGTTCTTTACTCTGGGGAAATTAGGAGCAAAAAAGGAATAAATATTCCTAATGTCAAGTTGGACGTTCCATGTCTGACTCCAAAAGATCTGAAAGATCTTGACTTCGCACTAAAACTCGAACCAGATTACATAGCACTATCTTTTGTTCGATCACATGAAGATGTTCTCAGCTTGAAAGAAATCATCAAAAACGCTGATCTGGAAATTCCAATAGTAAGTAAAATAGAACATGCTTTTGCGGTAAAAAATTTCGATAAAATCCTAAGAGAATCAGATGCGATAATGGTTGCTCGAGGTGATTTAGGCATAGAAACCTCAGTAACAAAATTACCCATTCTGCAAAAAGAATTAATTAGAAAATGCAATCAAGTTGGAAAACCTGTAGTAACAGCAACACAAATGCTTGAGTCAATGATTACTAATGCTCGACCGACTCGAGCAGAAGCAAGTGATGTAGCAAATGCCATTTATGATGGAACTGATGCAGTTATGTTGAGTGCTGAAACAGCAGTTGGAAAGTATCCAATCGAATCTATTGGAATGATGAATAAAATTGCTCTGAACGTAGAAAAAGAACTAAAGTGGATGGATTTACAGGAACAAAAACATGGTCATCATGATTCTATTGCTGAAAATCTTGCAAGTGCTGCTGGGATGTTGGTTGCTAAAATGCCAGTGAAAGCAATTATAGCTTTTACTGAAGGGGGATTCAGTGCAAGGTTAATTGCTAAACATCGACCGAAGACTCGAATTTTCGTAGCAACACCTCGAACGAAAATTATTCGTCAACTAGGACTAATATGGGGCTGCTATCCACTCTTGGTAAAGGAATATCAAAACACAGATCAAATGGTCGTAGAAACAGTTCATGAAGCAAAAAAAATGGGTTACTTTGATGATAATGATATTATTGTTGTAATTTCGGGATCAGTTTTAAGCCCTGGTAGAACTAATCTTCTTAGAGCATACAAAGTATGTGATATCCCAACTCCTAGAGAATTCAATGCAATAATTTGAGAGCTAATTATTATTTACTGAGTTTCGTAATAAGCTCAGAGATTTCCTTTTGTTTTTCTTTGTCGTCTAGTATGCGGAAGTATTCAGTTAAATCTCTTAAAAATACTCGAGCTTGTAACTCATACCCAATTAGTGCACTAATCTCTGCATGTTTTATTAAACTTGAACAA
>JABLTI010000005.1 GCA_013166835.1 Promethearchaeati archaeon
AGAAATTACCTGTTATGGGATTGCTTACAGAATATAAACTTAGTAAAACACAAGAAAGACCAATTAGAGGACTTCGAGGATTAACCTCTATTGAACAATGGTTACCAATCAGTTTATTTACAATGTATTCACTCGGACTCATTGTCCTTTCAGTTATCTTGATTCTTGTAGCAACAGGAGTAATAGCTCAAAGTCCATTCGCTTAAATTCAACGAGAATCATTTTCCATTAACTCTATAATGGCTTTGTGAATGGATCTAGAACTCCATCGAACTAATTTATCAGCGTAGGTTTTAACAAATTTAGAAATTCGTTTTTGTCCTCTGGGAATAACACCCAAAACAGGTTTCCTATAAACATTAGCTATAAGTACTTCTTTTTGAATCCACTCACTGTAAGAAGGGTACATACTAGCAATGACAATTAACACATGATCACAAAGTTCTTTAATTAATTCTTTATCACCATCAGCAGAAAGAGGATTATGTTCAGGAACACTATAATTATAGAATACAAAATTGTCTATCTTCTTGAGTAAATTAATTAAGCTAATATAATCATCATTGTGATCCCAAGAATGACTGATAAAAAGCCTTACAATTTTTTCAGAAGACATATTTTTACAGGTTCCATTGAAATTATTATTAGATTTTTTAGTAAGAATCATTTGTTGTATTTTAAACCTAGTAATTAAATTTATCTGAAAAGTTGGATACAATATTTTCTAATAATTTCATTGTGCTTTTACCTTAGAAATAAAGGCAAGGAACTTTAAACAAATGGTTCTAATATAGAATTAGGTGAAATTATTTGGTCGATATTTTGAAAAAAGAAGTCACAAAGGATTTTGATGCTGCAGTTGAGCATATAGTAAAAGTTGTTGAAAAGGAAGGATTTACAGTGATGCTCACAAAATCTATTGACGGAATTCTTAAGAAAAAATTAGGAATTACAGATTATCCACGGTATACTTCTATAATGGCTTGTGGTCCTGAATTAGCAAAAATGGCTTTGGATGCATCTCTCAATGTAGGTCTAGTCTTTCCTTGCAGTTTTGTAGTCTATGAAGAGAATGAAAAGATCTATGTATCTCATGTTTCAATTATGAAAATGGCTAAGGAACTCGGTCTCGCATCAGCAGAAGCTATGGATCCTATTATTGAAATAACTAGTAAAATGGTTCACAAAGCTTGGGAACAATTCTAAACATTTTTCTTTTTATTTTTTTTACATCTACATCAGACTAAGGTTATTGATTTCATTTGATTAGCTTAAAATAATCGATTGAATAAAAATTACTTAGATTATGGTGAAACTAAGTGAATGAAAACATATATCGTCGTCGAACATTTAGAAGACTTTGGAGTTCTTGGAGCTCATTTTTCTTTATGTTCTTTTTCTTCTATATTATTGGAGATTTGATTGCTGACTGGTGGGATAATCCTACCTGGATGTGGATAATTCTAGCATTTTCCTTATTCTTTGCAGTAATGAGTACAATTAGAGTACTAATTTTTAGAAGTTCAAGAATTTCTCCTAATGCAGGAACAAGATATTACACTTCGAGTTCCGTTGATCCGGATTATATCCCAGAGAGTGATCCACAACATCTTCCTGCTCAACCAGAACGCCTAGTTACAAAACAAAGTAAAACGTTTTGTAAATACTGTGGAAATAGTATCGAGAACTCAGCGCAATATTGCGCTAATTGTGGTGCAATGGTCGAGGAGTAATTCTTCTTCTCCTTTTTCTTCTTTATCCACGAATATATCGCATTATCATAATAATAGCAATTATTTTTAATGAGAAATCACATGAGGGATTATTGAATTGGTGTGGACAACAAGATGAAATGCCCAAAATGTAAAAATAGTGATATTTTTGTCATGGAAGCTCAAAGAAGTTCTTATGATATTTTAACATGTAGTGGCAGTACATCGACTAGTTTTGCGATACTTAGAAGATTTAGATGCAAAGAATGTCTCCATGAATGGGAGAAAAGTTAAGAATCAATCAAAAGTGATTTGAGGACTTGTGGTAGTTGGAGTATCACTTTTAATAGCAATGTTTTGAACCTCAATCTCACCGGAATAAATTGAATTATAGTTTTTAGTCATAGTATCATAATTAACGATGTTATAGTTTTCCGGTCCGAGAGCATACAAGATATAGAGAAGAACTTCTGACAAATCTTTGAAATAGGATCCTTTGACAGTTTGTAATATATCATATTTTTTGCCATTTGGTTTTCTAATAAACAATAAGCTATTACTGGTAAATGGCCTTATTCCTTGACCTTCTATATAACTAAGAGCAATTCTATCGACGAAGCGACCACATTTTGTACAAGTAGGTAGTAAGTCTCCACCTCTAAATTTACTATAGGCAAGACCCAATTTACATAATGAATACACATCGCAGTGATCACAATAATAAGAATCATGAAGTTTTCTTTCACTAAAACGACTTACTTTTATCATTCTATCAAGAGATGGACAACTGAAGCAGGGAGAATCACAGTGTAGAAAAATTTCTTCCATTTTTTTATTCCTTCCTTAATTAAGACCCAACTCTAAGTATAAACGTGGGTATTTAATGACAGATATTGTAGTAATGTTTCACCATTTCCTTTTACATGTACTAAATTTGGATAAAATAAATCTTATTAAATCGGTAAATGCATATTTTTGATTGACAATGACGGATAATTGGCTAAACAAAATCTATCAAATGGATTGTATCAAAGGTATGAATGAGGTTCTCCCAGCTAAATCCATAGATGTCATTGTAACTTCTCCTCCGTATAATATCAATGTTGATTATAATAGCTATAATGACAATCGGCCATTTAACGAATACCTTGATTGGTTAGATAGGATAGCTCAAGGATGCTCCAGAGTGCTAAAAGATGAGGGATCCTTCTTCTTCAATATAGGTGATCGACCTTCTGATGAATTACGTTCACTTACGGTTGCTCAAAAGATTGCACAACATTTCAAATTGCAAAATACCATTCATTGGGTAAAATCCATCGCTATTCCGGAAAAAGACATCAATATTGGTCACTATAAACCTGTGAATTCTCAACGTTACCTAAATAATTCCCACGAATACATTTTTCATTTCACAAAACAGGGAGATGTTGAAGTCGATAAATTAGCTATTGGGGTCCCATATGCCGATAAGAGTAATATTGGTCGATGGAAAAAGGCTCAAGAAGATTTGCGAGGAAGAGGTAATCAATGGTTTATACCTTACGAAACAGTTCAAGAGAAGAAAAAACATCCAGCAATGTTTCCTGTTCAACTTCCTGAAATGTGTATAAAATTACATGGTTTAGCGAAAAGTAAACCACTCATCATACTTGATCCTTTCATGGGTGTTGGAACAACAGCTCTTGCTGCTAAAAAACTGGGATGCAATTATGTTGGATTTGAAATAGACTCAAATTATATTGAATTGGCTTTAGAAGCCTTAAAGTTCTAGTTTAATTTTTCAAAATTAACTGTTTTTCTCGAAAAAAGGGTCATATACTTAGTGTGCGATAGTCACAACTTGTGACCTCGACTTGAGTTCTAAAAAAGTGAATCTACCTTTTAAATAAGAATAGTATAGTAAACATAAGAACAAAACTCATGGAGTAAGAAAAAAAATGTATAAAAGACAAAAAATTAAGAAACAAATCAAAAAGGAAATCGAGCGAACACGAATGAACATGTTGCTCATAAACGGTCGCTCCTGATTTCATTTTTCTAAAAATAAAAAGGTGATTAAGAAATGTCCGTGGAAAAAATCGAATCCGGAAAAACAATTGAGCTAGATACAGTGAACAATAATCTTGAGCTTGGTGATGGAGTTACTCTTGTAGCCAAAAAGGAAACTATTGTTATTAAGGGATCAATCGTTAGCAGAGGTAGTATTGAAGTTGAAGGTAACTTAGAAGTTGCCAGCATCAGGTGCAAACGAGGCGGTCTTGAAATTGAAGGCGATTTGAAAGTTGCCAAGTATGTCAAAATTGACAAACGTCTTATTGTAGAAGGGTCTTTAATCTGTCCAGAAGTTGGCGTTGGTGGTACTCTTGAAGTCACTGAAGAAATTCAAAGTGATGATGTTAAAGTCGGTGGTTCCGTTAAATTATATGGTAACACTGCAGTTGAAACTATTCAAGTTGGTGGTACTCTAAAAGTAGAAGGTGACAGCAATATTGGAACTATTTCTGTTGGCGGATCTGTTACATTAGAAGGTGAAACAGAGCTAGAATCCCTAAGAGTTGGTGGAACAGGTAGAGTTAATGCTGGTAAAATTGGCTCTGTTAAAATTGGTGGATCCTTTAAAGCAGAAAGCGAAGTAGAAGTTGAATCAATTGATGTTGGTGGTTCCGTTAAATTAGAATCAGATTCCAAGGTTGGTCAAGTTAGTGTAGGTGGATCCTTCACAGCAGAATCCGAATTAGAATTTGATACAATTAGAGTTGGTGGAACTGTAACATTAGAGAGTGATAGTAAAGGTGATACAATTTCTGTTGGCGGGTCATTAAAAGCTGACAGTGATTTAGAGCTTACAGGGAAACTCAAAGTAGGTGGAACTGTTTCATGCGAAGGTAATGTAGTCGTTGATGAAGTATCTGTAGGAGGAACTTATAAATCTGCAAGCACAAAAGCAAAGTACTTTAAGATTGGTCGAAGAGGAACTGTCATTGGTCCAGTTCAAGCAGATAAAATTGTAATTTCCGCTCGTGCAACTGTTGAAGATTTATACGGTGGAGAAATCATTCTCGAAGAACGAAGCCGAGCTAAAAACGTCTATGGTGATTCAATTTACATTGAAGAAGGAACTCGAATTCTAGGTGAAATACAATATACAGAGGAAATTTCACTCGAACCAAATGTTCACTTGAATTCCGAACCAAAGAAAACCAAAGGTCTTCCAAGACTAGATTAAGCTATTAATTTCTACCAATCCAGGTAGAAATTCTCATTTTTCTTTTTTTTTATGCTTCAGGATCTAATCGTTTTGAGTAATAAGCTATTTCTTCTGAATATTGATAATTTTCTTTTTCAAAGAAAGCTCTAGATGGGATATTATCATCTTTTATTAGTAGAGCAATAACTTCTATTCCTATTTCATAAAGTGATTTTTCCGCAGCATGCAGGAGTTTCGTCGCAATTCCTTCCCTTATTCTTGATGGTTTTGTAGCCAATCGGTTTATCCAACCTTTTCTGGTATCATGGGTAACAAGAACAACTCCAACAATCTCCCCAGATTCTTCAGCAACTAACATCCAAAGATTCGGTTCATTTAGTTGTTTGATTAAGTTTTCCGGAGCATCTCTCCCTTTTGGACGAATTGGCAATCCAGACTTATCCCAGATATCTATTATAACGTCTATGTCTTCTTTTGTCGCTCTACGTATCTTCATGATTAAAAAATAAAATCGTGCTAATTTAAAAAATTAGAGGTCATTTAATCTTCATTTGAGTGATTATATCACCAATTTCTTCATCAAGTATTGAAGTTAGTTGAGAGATAACAACAGGCACTTCTACCACACGCTCAGCAAGGGCATTTGCCCATAGTCTAATTTCTGCTGTTGCTTCTGTGGCTATAACTGCAACTATGCCGTTCTTTATCGGTTGAACTGTTATCAAGAATTTTTCATATAGAACTTCTCGTAATCTCCCCTCATCTTTTCCTTCAACAATGCTTTCAGATAATTGGTTAATTGCTGTTAATAAACCGGAAAGAATCATTTTATCTGTTTTGAGATTAGAACCAAGATTAGTGTAAATCGGAACGCCACTCTCTGTGATAATTAGAACTCCCAAAACTGAAGTATCTTTTGGTTTTCGTTCTGCAAGTTTAAATGATAACATGGTTTTAAACTGAGGGAGGATGTATTTAAACACGCTTTCAAGATCAAGTTCCATTTTCCCTTCGTTTTGAGCTTTGCTAATACTCTCTTCAATTGTTTTAATATCTTCTTTCCATTTTTCGTAATCTATTTCTTTTTCTAATCTCTTCACTTCTTTGATATCTTTCTTAGCTTGCTTGAATTGTCCTTTACTAGCTCGAAGTAAAGCTCGAATAATCAAACCTAAGGATAAGATTTGATTGTGTTTATTTTCAACTGCGAGTTGAATTGCAGTATCTATGTAATTTAATGCCGAATTCAAAATGTTTGGTTGCTCTTTTAATTTATACCTTTGTAGAAAAACAGCTGCTAGAAGAATATTATTTGAAAGAATTAAATCCAGATCCTTAGATTGTCTTGCAAGTTCTAAGGAAGTAAGAAGATATTTTATTGAATGGGAAAAGTTCTGTTCTAACATCTCATTATAACCGAGCAAATAATCTACTTGGGCATTAACGGAGATAGTTTGTAGTTCCTTGGATAAGGATCTTATCTCTTTAAAGTATTCAGGAACTTTTTCTAATTGTTCAGTACGAAGGTAATAGTGTATTAATTCAAACAAAATAAATGCTTTAAACAAAGAAGTCTCTTTTCTCTGAATTTCATAGGCATGAAGAAATGATTCTTCAGCTCTAGGATCACCGGTTAAATAATATAAATTGCCCATTTCTGTAAGATAGAGATAAGGCCACTTACCAGTAGAATCCTTATAGAGTTTTATAGCACGTTCCATCATTGATTTAGCAAGCAGGATTTTTCCTTCTATGAAATACGATTCCGATAAATTACCTATGGCAATAGACAATCGATAATTATCGTTATATTTTTCATATTCTGCCATTAATACCTCAAAGCATTTTATACCATTTACATTATCACCGAAATAGCTATGGATAGCCCCATTCAAATTTAAAAAGTCTGTATAAGAGAAATAAAATCTATACTTATTGATGTATGGCTCTAGAAAAGTAATCATTTCATTGATATTGGATTCCGCACCTGAATGAAGTAACCACCAAATCACATTTACAGCAGTATCTTGTAAACCAAAAATCTCCACAATATTTGTTGTCTCGAGTAAACGTTTATTGAGGTTCTTATAGAGTTCCTTTAAAACAGCGACGTCGCCTTGTTGTCCATAGACCCAGGAACGAATTGAAAATACAAAAGCTTCCATTTCATGAGTGAAATCAGATCTCGTTATGAGTGCTTTTGCTAGTTTGTCAACTGTTAATCTTGTTGCCTGGTAATTTGATGGATCTTCCTCAAAATATGCGATAAGTAAGTCAAGGTAAGGATGTTTTATTTCTTTGAGGAGTGATATGTAATCCTCAGTGGCTTTCATTTTCTGAGTTAAATAGGAACTCAAACAAGCAAGCTGAAAAGCTACTTCTTGATTTAGCATCAATTTATTTTGTATAAAATCCCTTTTCTTTCTAATTTTGCTTTGTGTTCTAAGCTTTGCAAAAGGACCTTTTGAAGAAACGTCAATTTTCATCTTTTGCATTTCTTCTAATTCCTTCCTCTCTTCGAGAACCTCACCAAGAACCAGACTAACGCCTTTCTGTAATCGATCAGCTGGATTAAGGTCAGTTTGATGGCTTATAGCAGATTGTAAACGGTCTTTGACATCCATGGGAAAACGAGTTATAAAGGAGTCAAAGAGTAACTTCATAATACTAAATCTTGAACTAGAGAGAATATAAGAATTATTTAAGTGACAAAAAAAATTTAAAGCATTGAAAAAGCTTTTAACTGAAATTAAATGTTAAAAGTAAATTGAAAACTAATAGCTTTTGGTGAATCATAATTGAAATTAAACATTGATGAATTCGGAAAATGGTGCGATGCATTTGGTCCTTCTGGTTTTGAGCAAGAAGTAGCAATTCTTGTGAAAGAATATACTGAACCTTTTGCAGATGAAATTTTACAAGATAGAACAGGTTCTATTATCTTTAAGAAAGGAAATAAAGGACCTAAAGTTATGCTTGCTGGTCACATAGATGAAGTTGGCTTCATGGTTTCAGGAATCAGTAAAGAGGGTTTTCTAACCTTTAATCAACTCGGTGGGTGGTGGGATCAAGTTCTTCTCAGTCAAAGAGTTGTTATTAAGATCCGAGATGGAACTAAAATCAAGGGAATCATAACATCTAAACCACCACATATTCTAAGTGCTGAGGATCGTAGCAAAGTTGTTACTAAAGACAAGATGTTTATTGATGTCGGTTGTAAAACCAAGAAAGGTGTTGAAGCTCTTGGAATTAAAATGGGTGATCCGATTATTCCTGATGCCACTTTTGAATTAATTAATAGAAAACAATTCGTAAAAGATGAAGTTTCTGGAAAATTCAAGGAAAAAGAAGTCACTCTTGCAGTTGGAAAGGCTTTCGACGATCGACTTGGAGCTTTTATTATTTCTGAAGTTTTGAGGAAAATCAAGGAAGATAATATTGAACTTCCCAATACTCTTTACGGAGCTGCTACAGTACAAGAAGAAGTTGGTCTTCGTGGTGCAAGAACATCAGCACAGATGATTCAACCTGATGTTGGTTTTGCACTTGAAGTTGATATCTCAGGTGATGTTCCAGGAGTAGACAGCACAAAAATGACAGCCTCTATGTCTAATGGACCTTCAATTTTAGTTGCAGATGGGTCTATGTTGCCAAATCCTAATTTGAAGCATTTTGTTATGGATGTTGCTAAAGAAATGGGTATGGATGTTCAGTTATCAATCATAGCTAGAGGAGGAACAGATGCTGGTGTCATACATATTACAGGTAGCGGATGCCCAAGCTTAGTACTTGGAATCCCAACAAGACATATTCACTCCCACTATGGTATACTTGATGTAGCTGACCTCGAGAAATGCGTTGATTTATTGATTGAAATCCTTAAACGATTAGATCAGAAAACAATCGATTCATTTACTAAAATTTAGTTTCACAGAAGGATAATCTCCTTCTGTCCATATTTCCTAAAATCTCCGATGATTAAAAATCTACATGGAAGATTATTGTGACATGAGTAACAACGATTTTGTCTCTAAAATAATGCAAAATGGCAATCACAAAGGGATTTTAAGAAATATTATTATTGTAAACTTTTTCTTCAGAATTTTTAGTGAAGGTTTCAGAACACTGCTGGTGCCTTTTTCTGCTAATATATTAGAGTTAACTGTTGATCAATACGGTCTAATACAGTCTATTGGCGGATATGCAGCAATGGGAGTTGTATTTTTACTTGGAATTGTGGTCGACATACAGTTCAAAAAAATCACAATGGCATTAGGAATAATCTGTTCTATTATCTCTGCAGTGTTATTTCCACTAATAACTAGTATTTACGGCCTTTCTGTGTTTTTCTTTTGCTTCTTCACAGTGGGACAATTAATGATGATGATCTCTACTAACACTTTTATCGCAAATGAAACAAAAAGAGGAACAGAACGGACAACAGGATTCTCTGGAAATATGATTGCTAGAGGTATAGCAAGTGCCATTGCACCAATTTCTTTTACAGCACTCGTAGAAAAAACAACTTTGGAATATCATTGGGTGTATCTTATAATGGGTTTCTTTGGTTTAGTGGCTTTAGTTCTAGTATTCTCTCTACGTTTGATTGCTGAGGATACAGCCAAAGAAGAAATCCAGTATGCTGAAGGATTATCTGTGGAAAGTGGCGATGAATTTGCAAAGTACGAAGAGCATAAAGAAGGTAAAAGATCTGTTCTCTTTGTACAAACAGCATTTGGTGTAGGACGAATGTTGATGGGTTTTGCAAGCGGAATAGCAATTCCATTCGTAGGATGGTTTATGTTAACGCAACTTAGTCTCACGGCTTTTGAGTATGGTGTACTGAATTCTATCATGTGGGTCGTAATTACGTTTGGTTATTTATTCATGGCATTTATTGCTGAAAGAGTTGGTAAAGAAAAAATTGTGGTAATATATTGGACTTTAGTTATTCCTGCGGCACTTGGTATAATGTTAGCAGGAAACGCTGGAATGCTTTATCTAACATCGTTCTTCTTTATATTGAGATTCCTTTTTGCTATGACCCCATCTGCTGCGTGGAACAGCTTCCTATTCGAATGGATTCCTCCAAAACACAGAGGAAAAATAATGGGGCTACTTCAAACAGGTCAGAGAGGATTACGTGCTACAGGAACATTAGTAGGAGGACTCGTTTTCGGTACAATTGGTGCAACTATTTTTCCCGTGGCTATGGTTGTTTATCCTATAGCAGGATTAATCCCATTAGTTATGAGTCGTGTTGTAAAGAAAAGAATGGAAAAAGAATGCTTAGAGGAAGAAGAAGACAAAGATGCAAGCGAAATAAAAGAATCACTGTATGATGATTTCTTAGAAATTGTGGATGATCCTAACAAGTGAAATGAAAAAGTAATTTCATTTCTAATGCTCTAAGTTTATTAATTGAATCTATGATAAAGATAACAGATTTACACTCTGAGGTAAAAAACATTGGGTGAACTCAAAATAGAAATTATTAAAGAAGGAACAGGACCAACTCCGAAGAAAGGAGATACCATCGTAGTGCACTACACAGGCTGGTTAACGAATGGTAAAAAATTCGATAGCTCACATGATAGAAAGAAACCACTTGAATTCAAAATAGGAGTTGGGCAAGTAATAAAGGGCTGGGATCAAGGAGTTATTACTATGAAAGTTGGTGGGAAAAGAAAGTTAACAATACCACCAGAATTAGCATATGGTAATCGTAATGTAGGAAATGGGTTAATCCCACCAAAATCAACACTCATTTTTGAGGTAGAACTCATCAAGATAAAGTAAGAATTACTTTATCCAATTCCTTTTTTTTACGGAAAATTTCACGAATTTGTTTCCAAGACATTAATATATTAAAACAACATAAATAATACAGCGTGTTATTGCCATTAACACGCCTTTTAGAAAAAGACTATCTCCTGTTTTGCGTGGAGCGTCTCTACTGAGAGTGCTTCCACGCACCAAATTCTTTTATTCCTTATTGATTCTCTTAATTTTGAATTCATTTAGTCTTGGGTCTGGAAAATGGAGCTCGAAAATTGTATTCGTTGCATGGGATATTCAGAAATGTATTCCAGTTCTGCAATTGTTCATACCAGCTTAAAACCAAACCTTGAGTATAAGGCAGATCTTTGGAAGCCTTATGAAATCAAAGTACTTTTTCTTGCTGAATCCCCTCCTTTTCATTCCACAAAAAGCAATGCTGTCAACGATAGTTATTTTTACAACTATAATGAATCACAGAGATTTTTTGGTGCCCCCTCTCCTTTACTTGGAACACTTTCTTGGAATCTTTTCTGTCTATTAGGTATTAGTAACAAATTGTCTAAGAAAGAGAAACTAGAGGAATTCCGTGATAAATCTTGTTACTACATTAATGTTGTGAAGTGTAGAACGGAACGCTATGATAAGAAAAATCTGATTAATCGTACTGTAAAGAATTGCGCAGTTTTTCTCGAGAGAGAAATTAAGGATCTGAATCCAAAATCTATTGTAGTTTTAGGAGAAAGAGCACTTTATGGATTGAAATGCTGCGAGCTATTTAAGAGTTCAATACCTACAAATAGTATAAATTCCCTTCTTGAAGAGACAAAAAAACAACCCCTCAGAATTAGTGATTACAAGTTGTTTTTCTTACCATTACCTATTTGGAGAAATAGACAATACTTAGAATCAATACTTTCTCTTTTCAAGTTGGTTAAAAAGGAAGTTCAATAATCTAAAATCTGGAAAAGGTGAATTAGAATTAATCGATGGAAAATATTACTAAGAGTTGTTTTCTTAGTTTCTGGAATTCTATGCTTGATCTTCTTAGTATTATTGAGTTTAAGTGTAGTTTTCTATCCAGGTGGAGGTAGATTATTTGGATTAACTGACTCTATTGGTTATTCATTTTGGAATAATTTTATTAGTGATCTCGGACGAGTAACCGCTATTAATGGTGAGTCAAATACTGTTTCTCACATTTTATTTGCTACAGGACTTATAATTTTGAGTGTTGCACAATTAGCTTACCATATTAATGTTCAATTTCTAATTCGACAGAAGAAGAGTTCAACAATTCTCGGAATCATTTCTGCGGTATTAGGAGGAACCTATTCCGTTCTCTACATTTCACTTGCTCTTATCCCTTATGATGTAAATCCTCCTCTTCATAACAAATTCATTTACGCTGGTGCACCTTTTGTTTTTGTTGCATGTCTTACTTTGATGATCGCGATTTTCTTGGATAAGGATTTACCAAATTTCTTTGCTTATCTTTGGTTAGTCTTAGTGATTGGATTCACGATATTTGCGATATTAACAGGCATTGGAACTACCTTGGATAGAGATACTAATTGGATTATTCGAATGACTGGACATACAATTCTAATCTATCTTGAAACTATCCTCTTTGGAGTACAAGGGATTTGGACTTGGTGGTATCTTAGGAAAAAGCAGATTAATACTACAACAAATGTTAATCAAGCAAATACTTAAGAAACGATTAAGTTAACCAAAATCCATCCAATCAAAACTTGAGGTTTTCTATGCGAGTCTCATCAGATTTTCTAGTAATAGGCAGCGGTATAAGTGGTTTGACCTATGCGTTAAAGGCTGCTCAATGTGGCACAGTTTCTCTTCTAAGTAAAGACGAAATAACAGAAGGATCTACTTTTTATGCTCAAGGAGGAATAGCTGCTGTTTTTGATGAGGAAGACTCGATTGATATTCATGTTGATGATACTCTAACAGCCGGAGATGGCTTGTGCCTTAAGGATGTAGCACAAGAGATCTGTTCTGAAGGTCCTAGAGTTGTTCAAGAATTAATTGACAATTATAATGTTAAATTTACAAGTAAAAAAGGTGAAATTGATCTTGGTCTAGAGGGAGGTCACTCTCAAAGGAGAGTTCTACATGCCCAAGATAAAACAGGTATTGAACTTGAGACAAAACTTGTTGAAGCAGCGAAAAAAGAACCAAACATTTCTATTTTTGAGAATCACGTAGCGATTAATCTATTCACAGACAACAATGTTTGTTATGGTGCTTATGTTTATGATAAAACCAAAGGTAAAATAAGAAATTTCCAAGCAAGTGTAACAACTATCGCTACTGGTGGAGCTGGGAAAGCCTTCTTGGTGACAAGTAATCCAGATGTTTGTACAGGTGATGGTATTGCCATGGCTTATCGTGCTGGTGCTAAAGTCATCAATATGGAGCTTATTCAATTCCATCCAACAAGTCTTTATCACCCTCACGCAAAAGCATTTCTTATTACAGAAGCAATGCGTGGTGAAGGAGCAAAATTAGTTGATAAAGATGGCACTCGTTTCATGAACAAATATCATCCTAAGAAAGAATTAGCCCCAAGAGACATTGTTTCTCGATCGATTGATGCTGAACTTAAAGCGTCTGGTGATGATTCTGTTTTTCTTGATATCACTCACAAAGACCCTACTTTTGTAAAAGAGCGATTTCCAATGATCTATGAGAGATGTCTAGCTTTTGGCATTGATATTACAGCTCAACTAATTCCAGTTGTTCCTGCAGCTCACTATACAATTGGTGGAATTAAAGCAACAACTTCCGGTGAAACTACTATTAAGAACCTCCAGGCAATAGGTGAAGCTGCATGCACTAATTTCCATGGAGCAAATCGATTAGCAAGTAATTCATTACTCGAGGCTTTGGTTTGTGGAAGTAAAGCAGCAAAACTCGGTTCTACAATTTGCATAGATAATGGTGCTCCCTCAAAAAGACCATTTCCAAAATGGGATCCTGGTGAAGCAGAAGATTCTGATGAAATGGTTATTATAAAACAAAATTGGGATGAAATTCGTCGTTTCATGTGGAACTATGTTGGAATTGTTCGCTCAAATAATCGTTTGACAAGAGCCTCACATAGACTTGATATTGTAATGAAAGAAATTAATCAATTCTATTGGGACTTTAAAATTCATCCTCATTTACTAGATCTCAGAAACTTAGCACAAATTGCTGAATTAATTATAAGATGTGCTAAAGGTCGAAAAGAAAGTCGAGGAGTACATTACTCAATTGATTTTCCAATGAAATCAGATGTTCTATATAATACAGAATTACAGATTTCAATGGTAGATAGAATTCCTATTAATGACAAATTATGAATCTGGGAGTAAAATGGATAAAAACAAAATTCTACAAATTTTGTTTATAATTCTTACATGTATACCATTTCTAGCATTTATCTTACTTGGATTAGCAATTTACTATTATCCAGGCGGTCATTTGTTAGATAATTTCAATGAAGGATTTAGTTTTCTTTATAATACAATAAGTGATCTTGGTCATTTAATTGCATATAATGGAATCTCAAACACAATTTCCCGAATTTTATATAGAATTATTTTGATATCGTTAGCCGTTTGCTGTTTGATTTTTTTTTCTATCATATGGATATTTTTCCAGGAGAGAAAAGCAACTAAATGGTTGAGTTGGATTGGATCATTTTTTGGAATAACTTTAGCGGGATTATATATTGCTTTAGCTTTTGTTACAGATGACACCCATCCATATGCACATTTAAAAATGATATACTTAGCAGAATCCGTACTTTTCACATCAGTCCTAATCTATGATATAGTATATTTTATGAAAAAGGATTTCTCAAAATTGAATACTTATTCGTATCTAGCATTGATTATTGTTTCAGTCTTATTGATGCTCACAGTAGCAATTGCTCCTCGTTTTGGAGATATTTTATTTCATGCTTCGCGTCGAGGTGGTCATGTAATTTTCACCTTTATTGTGACCTTTATTTATGGCTTACAAGGAATTGGTGCCTACCTGTATGTTAAGAAGCAAACAAAAAACAAACTAGATACAAAATTACTAAATAACCAAATATAAAAAATGAAAAAAGAGAAATGGCAATTATTTTTGAGATAGAACTTGATACCATTTCTTTAATGACGTTTCTTTCCATGTTTCACGTCTTGGTGGATGAAACTCTACTTCATTTGCTTTTTCAACAATTTTATCCTCTGAAAATCCTTCAGTGATCATTTTACGCATCAAAACAACAACTTTGTCAAAATAATCAAGATATTCTTGGACCTCAACTTTGGTGCAAACTGGTCCATGTCCCGGAATAAAATACTCTACATCAAGAGAAAGATATTCTTTGAAAGTATCAATCCATTTTTGAGGATTGGCTGATTGATCGCCTGCCCATGGAAAGCTGTTGATGAAAAGATTATCTCCTGTAATCAAAGCTTTTGCTTCAGGATAATAGACGTAACTGGAACCAGCGGTATGACCTCCAGTATTTTTTACTTTGATTTTAGTGTCATAATCCTCGATTTCAATTGAATTTTCAAACGTTTCAGTGGGTAGGACAATTTCTAACCCAGCTAAGGCAGTAGGATCCTCGGCTGTTTTCTTCCACTCTTCAATTTTCTCAGGAGTCCAATCAGTTTCCTTACTTGAAACCATTCGTTCTTTGGTATGTTTAGAAGCGATTATTCGACAATCAGAGAAAACTTGATTGCCAAAAACATGATCGCCGTGCGTATGTGTGATTACTAGTGTTGATACTTTTTTCCCTGTTTCTTTTTCTAATTCTTCTCTAAATTTCCTTATGAGAGGTAAACTCATTCCTGAATCCACAAAGATTATTTCTGATGGCAAAACAAATGCTGCAACATTCCCTCTTGTGCTTCCATCAGTTATTGCATAAACATTCTCAGTTACTTTATCATATGTCAATTTAATCATCTTGAGAGTATTTTTCTAATCTGCTTTATTCTTCTTCTTTCATTAACTTTTCTAGTTTTTTCAATAGCTTCGCTTACGTTTTTAAAACTAAAATGTATAAGAATTACAGTTAATTGTATAAGGAGTATTGTCTTCTTGTGACAGGTGATGGGTATGATATTTGATGTGAAGAAATTCTATGAAAAGGAAAATTCAAAAGTGTGTGAAACCTATAGCAGTTCTTTAGCTAAAATTGAAACAATTATTAAAGAACTAAATGAAACTGAGGATGAAACTAAAAGAGAATATTTTGATTTACTAAAAATAATTGCGAATTTTATTCTTAAAATGACGAAATATGAAAGTACCTTAAGCAAAGAGTATTTTTCGTCTAAAAATTTCGATGAATTGAAGAAAGAAAATCTAGAATTGTATCAGGATATTTTACCTGAAAATTATGATTCGTCTTATGCTAATCCTGCTTTTTGTGTCAAGGTTTTTGGGGATAAGATAGGGCAATTAATAGCATTCTTTTATAATAATTATCGATCCTATATTGACTTTTCTTTTAAGCATAAGATTTTTAGAATAACTGAGTACAATCAACTATTCATTGATTTGTATGATTATATTAAGAATAATTCAATAGAGTATAAAGAACTCCATGAAATTATAACACGTCTTGTTCGACGTTTGCGTATAAGAGATTATATTATTCGAATGAAAGAGGTTTTTGATCCAGATTATCGTTATTTCACAGACATTGTTATGAATGATGATCTTACAGATTTCAGATACCTTTTCAAGTATGGCAAATACATTTCTGAGAATGAAATCCAATTAGCTCGTTTTATCAGCAAATATCCACAGGATAAACTGAAAATTCTGGCCAAAGCAGTAGTAAAAGCTTACTTCAGAGGATTTGAAAGAGATGGTAAAGATGTAACTAAAAAAACATCTGTAGAATTAATTCATCCCGTTGGAATGGAAGACTTGATTCGAGAAGTAATTAAAGAACTTGAATTGAATAATCTTAAAGTTATAATTTCAGATGTTGAATCTAAAAAGGCAAATAAGCAATTGGAATTCGACCACAAGTTTGATAGAGCGCTTTATTTGGATAAAAAGGTCAAAGAACAGGATTTGAAAAGTTATACGGAAGGTTTGGAGAATAACAAAGAAATTGTTGAAACGGTATCAGGAGTTATTTATTTTATCAGTTTTGGAGAAGAACCATTTAGTCCTAGCAACAAAGAAGAATCATTGAAATTATCTGAAGAACAGACTAAGATCTTTCAATCATTAAATTCAGAAATTAATCATATTCATTCTAAATATCAACCACCAGCGGAAAAGAGTTTCAGTGTTATATCCTTCCCTTCGCCAGACATCGGCGATAATTTCGAAGAAATCTTTGATAAAATCGTTGAGATCAATATGTTGGATTCAGACAAATATGAAAGATTGCAACAGATAATGATTGATGTTCTTGATCAAGCAGCTTATGTTCAAATAAAAGGTAAAGATGAGAATAAGACTGACTTAATAATCCAATTGCAAAAACTAAGAAATCCGGATAAGGAAACTAATTTCGCAAATTCTGGTGCAAATGTTAATATCCCTGCTGGTGAGCTTTTCACTTCACCACAACTGAAAGGTACAAATGGGATTTTACATGTCGATAAAAGTTATCTTAGTTCGTTGCTTTACAAAAATCTAACAATAACTTTCAAAGATGGATTTATCGCTGATTATTCCTGTACAAATTTTGATACTGAAGAAGAAAATAAAAAATACATTGAGCAAAATCTCCTATTTCCTCATAAAACCCTCCCAATTGGAGAATTTGCTATTGGTACAAATACTTTAGCATATGTTATTTCAAGAGAGTATAATATTCTTCCAGTTCTACCAGTTCTCATCTCAGAGAAAACAGCTCCTCACTTCGCAATTGGTGACACTTGTTTTCAAATGCGAGAAGATGTTAAGACCTATAATAGATTTACAAAGAAAGAAATTGTTGCTTGTGATAATGAAAAATCTATTTTAAGAAAAACTGACAGAAATGATGAAGCCTATACTTTCAAGCACAATGATATTGTTTTACCATTTCAAGATATTGATTTTATTACTGCTGTAAAGTTTGATGGAACAAAAATCGATATTATTCGAAATGGAAAGTTCAGTTTGAAAGGAACTGAAGAGCTAAATATTCCATTGATTGAGTACGAGAAGAAGATGGAGCTATAAGTGACATCACAGATGTTACCTATATCCCTGATAGACCTTATAGAATTGAGCAAAAATTAACTGGTGTGAAAATTGAATATAGATGCAAAGGATTAGGTAAGTGGTTGAAATCTGAAATGCTTCTCTTCATATAAGAGAAATATCCCCAAGTAAAATACATTAGCACTGGTAATGCTGATTCTAATGCTGCTATGCTCTCGATAAATAATAGAATGGGATTTAAAGCACATCAAAGTAGAAAGACATATAAATTCAAAATTTGCGAACTAGAAAAAAGAATTGCAGAAATTGAATCAAATATTTAAATCAATTGAATAATACGCAACAATTCTTACTTACCACCCCAGAATTTATACCAATTACTTAATGTATACCGCATTGCTCTTGCTTCAAAGGAATCATCATCCTCAATTGGATAAAAATTCTTTGCATATCCTTCTTCTTGAACTTCCTCTTTGGATTTACCTAAGGAAACTTGTTCTTTGATGAAATCACGGATGTTCTCAATGACTTCTATCATATATTTTACTAATTTATCATCACTAACTTTACCATGTCCAGGAATATATTTCTCAACATCCAGTGTCAAGTATTCCCTTAAAGTATTAATCCAAACATCAGGATCAGAACTAGGATCAGCACCGTATGGTGGAAAATTTGACAATAAATTATCTCCTGCTATTAAAATTTTATAATTTGGGCAATAAACATATGTTGATCCTTTGGAATGACCACCTGTTCTCTTAACTACGATTTTTATATCCTCATCAATTATTTCTAAATAATCATCAAATATTTCATTGGGAAGAGTAATATCCAAACCATCAAAAGCAGATTTGTCTTCTACTGCTTCTATCCTTCTTGCCAATTTTTCAGTAGTCATGCTTTTCTTCCAGGTTTTCAGCTTTTGAGCAACTGTTTTTGTTGCGATTATTCTACAATCAGAAAAAAATTGATTTCCCATTACGTGATCACTATGATGATGTGTTAAAATTAAGGAATCAAATTTTTTGCTTGTTTTCTCTTCTACGTATTTGCGAAATTCTTTCATTTTCGCTACGTGTACACCAGTATCCACTATTACTAGTTTATTCGGTAAAACTAATGCACTTGATATTGTATCATAATAACTCTCATCTATTAACAAGTACAAATAATCATTTACTTTTTTAAAAACCAATATTTTCTCCTCATTTTTACAATTTCCTTTCTTAATTAAAAGAATTCATATTTTTCTTGGTTTTTTCGAATACTTTCGATTAACTCTCTCGAGTTAATTTACTTATTATTAAACGTCTTTACTGTATCTTGGTGAGCATTGTGGCTGCTATAAGTATCAAATTTAAATGTCCAAAATGTCAACACGAACCACTCATGAAGATCGACCGAATGGTAAGATGCACTTGTGGTTGGTGGATGCAAACAGAAGAGGAAGAAGAACTACCAATTAACAGTGTAGAATATGCAACTGTTGTTGCTTCCTGATTTTTTCGCTTTTTTTTATTATCTTTGTTTTATTTCCAAATGAATTTTGTTTAGTTAACCTACTGATTTGTTATTCCGATAACTTTATTTGTAAGTGGGGTAGTTTATATTAAATTTAGTGAATAAAATTATTGTTAATAGAATAACAAAATATTAAAAGGAGTTAATTTGTCGAAAGCGAAGTCTCGCACATAGAGGTGAATTGCAATGGAATTTTGCGAGAAATGTGGAAGTCTAATGAAACCAACTCGGGAAGAAAAATCAGCATTTTTAATATGTTCCTCATGTGGTAAGAAGGTTAAATTGACTAAGTCAAAATCCAAAGCTTACACAATAACAAGGAAGATCGAACACACTCCAGCAGACAAACTAGAGGTTATTGAAGTTAAGAAGATGAAGGCATTGACAGATGAGGAACGAGAGGAACTTGAGGATTCGTATGGCGATATGTTAGAACAAATGGAATATGATTAGAATTCGTTTAGATGACATACTTTTTTTCGTAATTTTTTTATTTGAACGAACAATAGATAATTTTGAAAATACTAAAACGACACTTTTTGTGAGAACCATGAGTGAGATTTTTGTTAGATTTGGAGAGCTTGGCCTAAAAAGTCCACCTGTACGAAGACGCATGGAAAAACGTTTAGCTATTAATATTAAAATCGTCTTGGAAAAGGAAGGGATTACTGAAGCAAAAATTACTATTAATAGAGCTTGGGCAAGATTAATTGTCTCACTAGAAACTCCACAAAATTCTATTGAAAATGAAAGTATAATCCAGAAGATTATCACAATTTTAACTCAAAATATAGCTGGAATTACTTCAGTCAGTCATGTTATTAGATCTAGTTCTGATTTAAACGAAATTAAGAAAACAGCACTTAATCTAGCAAAAGAGAATTTAAAACCAGACAGTTCTTTTGCAGTTCGAGCTCGTAGAATAGGTAATCACGACTATTCTTCTCAGGATTTGGAAAGATTAGTTGGGGAAGTATTATATGAAACATTAGCACAAAAACACAATCTTACTGTTAATTTAACAGATCCCGACTATACATTATCTATTGAAGTGAAAGATGAAGATGCATTTATTTTCGACCAAAAGATACCTGGAATAGGTGGGTTACCTCAAGGAACACAAGGCAGAATAAATTCTATTTTGCGTGGATCATTAGAGGATGCTATTTCTGGGTTTCTTATGAGTAAAAGAGGATCTAATATTATCCCAATTGCTTTTATTCTTAAAAACTCAAAAACTCTTGGAACTAATGAGAATGCGATTGAAAGGCAATTAGAGATATTTAATTTAATGCAACCAAAAAAACACTTTTCTTATTATAAAGTGGATTTTGCTTATATCCTACAGGAAATTGGAATCGACAGATTGCAATGCTCTACTTGTGATAAAATATGTATTGCGATTTCTGAAAGAATTTCTGGAGATCAATACATTGATGGTTTTTGTTTAGGAAATGCAAAGGATACAATTCTTGAAAGAATTCCTGAAAGCAGTAGAAATCAATTAGCGCCAGTTTATTATCCAGTGATTTCTCTGGATCCAACAAAAATAAGTCATCCATTTAAAGAGAGCTTTTCAAGCGAATTTTGTTTATCACAGTGTCCTGGTTATGAAAATCAAAAAAAGAAAGAAATAAAGCCACCATCACCAGAAGAAATTGAATGGATAGTGGCTAGTGCAAACTTCTCTTTAATCAAACCTGATAGTGTCTAGGTTATAATTATTGGAGAAGGTATTTGGTAGATTCTTAATCTAGCATCTTTTTTATCCAACATTCTTATAACAAGTCCCCTCTTCAATAAAATATCAAGTGCATAACCTAATGTTCTATCTGGCAGATTTGTTTCATTTAAAATCGAATAACGCGGCATTGGTCCTAAGCGATCTAGAACATAAAAAACATAGTTTGCACTAGGAGGTAACGTTCTAAGTATGAAGGCAAACATGATTCCTCATCATAATTTTATACTCCTAGTATAGGTAATTCTAAATGCTAGCTAAAAACATAAAAAGATTTTCTTTAGTCAAGGTTTTATGCTTTAGTAAGCAATTTCTGAAAAATATCATCAAACTTAATCATTTCTTCTTCGAAATTCCTGTAATCAAATTCATCCTTTATGTCTGCTGACCGTTTAGAGCCAACAATACAAATTGATTTCCCTTTACTAAGACCATCATGATTAATAATATGATTAGGGAGAATAGTGAAAGATTCACCTAATAGTACTGGTGAAATGTTTTCTGCTGGCAAAAATTCTACATAGGTATCTATCTCAGGGTGATTTTCTAAAGCATCTTCGGAAACAAAAAATGATACAATAGCAGAATGCTCAACTAATAATCTATTATTCTCAAGAAATACGTGACTAATCATATCGGAAACATTTTTCTCAAAAAGATATGTTACATCACCAAAAGAGATGAATGAAAACTTATTCCCGGCATTTGATAATTGAACGTGTAGCTCGGACAATCTAGTCATAGAAAATAATTTCCCGATATTTTGACCTAGAATTTTCATGTAATCAAATGATTGTGAGATATTTTTAATTGCTTCAGGAAATATTCCTTGTTTTCTGAAAAGCTCTGCTTGAGTGTTGTAATATACGGCATTAAGCTTTGGAGGAACGGGTGCTATGAGTTCTTTAGTTCCCTTTTTCAGCAATTGTTCTGCACGTTTAATTCGACCAATGAGAGCATTAATCCAAGCACTCAATAAATTGATTTCAGTTAGTTTCAATTGATTTTTACTTATTTGATAAAATCTGTAAGCTTCTCGAGCAAATTTAAGTGATTTTAGAAGTGAAGTTCGATAATCTTCATCCTGAAAAGTATAAGATGGAAAAGCCATCATCAAGTACAATTCAGCTTTAGCTAATGCCAATCGTCCATTGAGGTTCTCTGTAGGTTCACTTTTCTGGAATTCTTCCATAATTATTCGTTCTATATTTTCATAAATTCCTAATGCTTTGTAAAACCAACCTTGTTGAGAATAAATAAAACCAAGATCAAATAAACCATCAACGTGTAGTTTCCTCATTAAAATTGATTTTCGCTTACTAAATCGGAGATACTTAATCCCGCGATTCAAATACTCCTCAGCTAAAGCCAACTTATTAAATGCAACAAGATATCTACCAGAAATTAAGAGTGTCATACTCATTACATTCATTATATCTGGTCTTTTCCCAGTTGTAGATAATTTCACGCATTCAAGCAAATAGCTTTTGAACTCCTCCAAATCAATTTCTGGAGTTGTTTCTAATTCTATCATACTAACTATGCTAAGAAGATCGACATCGATTTTATAATGTTCATTGTAATTGTGTTTAGTAGCGTTATTTTTTAGTACTTCAATAATCCTAAGAGATCTTTCAGCATTGATGTTCAACCAGAACCAACCGAATCTTAGAAGAACCATGAACAGAGACTTATTCCCAGCAGCTTTTTCTTTAGTGGAGCTTAAACGTTTAATGGAATCTTCTGTAATCAATTCCAAGACATTAGGTTGTAAAATTGAAATAGGTTCTAAATTTGCATCTTTACAGACTCTAGTGATCTTATCCTCTGCCGCAGATTCAAAACCTTCTGTCCCAATTATAACAAATCTTTGGGCAGAGATTTTTTCTTTCGTTCGAGAGAGAAAATTTCTTCTAAATAACAATTCATTTTCATCTGTCATCTCAAGTGCAGATGCAAACGTAGCAATCCAACCTTTTTCTTCAGCTATCCTAACATGATACAAGATATTTTGTCTGCTCATCTCTGTTGGGAGAATTTTCTCAGCAATAAATCTAATCTGCTGAGTATTTGCTACACCCAAATATCTCACACAGGTTGCAATAAACCGTGACCAGAAAAATTTGGAACGTGTGGCAAAAGTCATTTTACATCACCTAGAGAATAGCTAAAATTACAGATGGAAAATCATCTATATTTTAACCATATATAACTATCTCCAAATATATTATGTCAAATGCTCACTTAAAAGTAATTACCAATATCATTTTTCTGATTAAATGAAAAGTAAGATTCAAATTATTTTAGTGGTAATTGGCAAATTGCAGCAACAAATTCATCATTTTGATCAATTTTAGCTTTTAGCTCTAATTGGGATTTTCCTTTCAAATGAGTTTTCAGAAATTGATTGTCTATTGTAGAGATTTTGGTCGAATCGATTTCTAATACAATTTCTTTATCTTTGATTTTACTGATAATTAAATCATGAAGATCAATTTTCAATCCAGTTCCAAGTACTTTAGAAGCGGCTTCTTTTGCGACCCAAATTTTGGTTAGGAGTTCCTCATTGATTTCTTTTTGCTGATTATTAATGAGTTCTTTTTCTTTTGAACTAATTAATTCGTCAACGAAAGAATTATCTCGCTTCACTTTGATTTCTAAATCAATACCAGTATTGTTATTTGGATCAACGATCCCAACAGCGAAACCATTGCTGTGAGTAATTGATAAGCTAATATGTTTTTTATTTAGAATTATGAAGGGTTTACCCTGCTCATTCTTTTCGATTTTAATTTTGGATAATTGTATGTTAGGATTGATTTTCCTTAAAGCTAATTTTATAGCAATTACACCGGCAATCCATTCTTTTCTTCTTTTTTCAACTGTAAGAGATTCATATTTTGTTTTCTCATCTGCATGAAGGAATTTATCCAAGTAATCATTTTCAGATTCAATTTTCTTGCTTAATTGTTCTACATTAACTACTTCAAGAATTGCTTCTTTTGGTATCTCAAAGAGACGCCTTAATCGTTCAATTTGAATTTCTTGAGCTTGACTAATTTCTGCTCCAAAATCAACTTGAACTGTAGAGTACTCTTCTGCTTTTAGTAAAACTTGTCCTGTTTTTGATAAAACTTCAAAATTATAGATACTACCAAGTTCTGAATCTTTTATCTTTGAACCTCGGATGAAAGCTGCTGGTTCTGTAGCTTTGTTAATGACGAGTGATTTAATTCCAAATGGTAAACCTAATTTACTATTCTTTATTATATCAAGTAATCCCATTGATTGGAATGCTGATTCTATGATTAGGGGATCAATAGTAAAACCTTTGTTCTCAAAACTGAATTGGTTTTTATCACTTGTAGAAACTTTGGTAATAATATCTTGTTTGAAATCATTGATTTCTCTGAGAACATGGAATAATGGCCCATGTGGGAGAATACTATAAATTGTTTCTTTACTAACTAATTCTTTTGGATGAAGTTTTGGTTTTGTAGCGGATTCTTCCTTTCTACTGCCCAGGATTACTTCTGCTGTGAAGTGAGTATTTGGCTTCCCTACTACAGCGCCATCTTTTATAAATTCCGAGAATATTACGCACTTCGGATTTTTAGTGGAATAATCAATACGTGTTTTTAGGATTCGAGATTTGTCATTTGTAAATTTAATAGCGGATTTGAATTCAACATCATTAAATCCAACAAGCTTCGCTTTTGGAAATGCAATTTTTGTTAGTTCTGCGAATATCTCAAGACCGATTACGCCAGGGAGAAATGGAATATTATCGAATCTATGATGATTTAAGTAAAGATCATCCTCAAGTGAAAAGTTCCTTTCAGTTACTATAGATCCATCATAGTTTCGTTTGATTTTTCCAATAAGTGGATACAACTTCTTATCGACAGACAGATATTTGGAAGGTGATTCCATTAAAATGCCAATTTTACCTGCAATAACTACTTCTGGTTCTAAGCCGAATTCAAGTTCATTGATGAAAGCCTTTACTCCGTCTTTGACTGTTATAGGAGTAACTCCAGCATGTTTCAAGATAGTCATAACAGAACCTCTTGTTGCCATACCTACTTCTCCCCAAGCAGACCAACAAATTGAAGTTGCACGAATGCCTGTGGACCTTAATTGCCAGCAATTTTTGGAAAGATAATCATTGGCAGCGGAATAATCAACTTGCCCAGCATTTCCATATCTACCAGCAACAGAAGAGAAGCATTTGATGAATTTAACCTTCTTCAAGTTCACATTTTGAAGTAAATTGTCTAAACCAATAGCTTTCACATTATAGACTAAATCAAATTCCTCTGGTTTTTTATCTTTAATTAATCGGGATATCTCTAATCCAGCACCATGAATTATTCCAATAATTTCTTGATTAAAATCTAATCTGATTTGATCTATAGTAGATTTCATTTGCTCAGGATTAACAACATTAGTGGTATAATATTTCACTTCAGATCCGAGAGAAGCTAGTTCTTCTTTTGCTTTCTCTATATCAATTGCTTTACTGATTTTAGACCATTCTTTCTCAATTAAAACAGGAGTGACTCTATCATTGTTTTGTTTGAGATCACTAATCAATTGTTCTTTTAGTTGAGCTAACCTTTCTTGATCATATTTAGCAATTTCAGTGATTTTATCAGGTAATTCTTCAATACCTATTAACGCTAATTTTAGTTGATATTTTCTTGCCAATTCCCTAGTAATTTCATATGTGATACCTAATGCACCACCAGTAATCAAAACTAATTCGTCTTTTGCGATTGTAAATGGTTGTTCAGTAGGTTCGATAGGAGATTCCACTGTAATGAAAACTTTTCTCTTGCCTTCTTCTGTATAGGAAACCTCAAGAGATCCATCTCCAGCATACAACTCTTCAATAGCAAATTTAGGATTACTACAAGAAACACACTTGACAATACTATTGGTAAACTCTCGAGCAATTGCTTTAGTTAAACCTGTAAGGGAACCAGAAATAGGAGAGTATTTTCCTTCCCAGCCAAAGGAGGTTTCTGTCTTGCATATTGTTAAAATCATAGGTGATTCAGAATATTTTACATCACGACAAAGGGTAAAGAAGATTCTTGCTGTTCTATCATGTTTATTACTTTGAGTTGTTTTTGGTTCAATGTAAATTAGACCATCAATTACTTCTTCAGGTAATTCTTTGAGTATTTTGTCTCGAGTATTTTGGCTTTTCAAATCGATATGTTTTACTAATATAACTTTTTTATTTTCTAATTGAGCAATTATCTCATTTGTAAATGGACTTGCTTCACCCGCAACTATGAACTTCTTATCCTTTAATTTTAGTTTTTCAATTTTAGGCATTGGGGCATCGATTAATTGCAAAGTTAAGCGTTGAGCAGGGACATAATCATCTTTGATTTCAGATACTGTAGTTGCAATTGCTGCTGTGGATGGTTGTAGAGCTTTATCAATTCGACTAAGAATGTAATCAGCAATTTTATTGACAGTAGAATAATCCTGTATCTGTATACCTTCTTCTCGAGGAAGATTCCATTTCGATCTAATAATTCCAAGCATTTCAGCTTGTTTGACAGTATCAATCCCAAGATCTTCTTCTAATTCCATATCAGATTCTATCATATCTGCAGGATAACCTGTTTTTTCAGCAATTAAACTCAATACTTCATGAATGATTTCATCTTTCTTCCCTTCAAGGCTAACCACTTGTTCACCTTTCACTTCTGCAGAAGGTTGTGCTACAGAAGTTTGTGCTTCAGATGGTTTGGCTATAGGTGAGGTTATTTTCGAAGCAAGATAAGCAGCTATTTTGTTTACTGTGGAATAGTCTTGTATTCTAACACCTTCTTCTCGAGGTAGATCATATTGAGTTCTAAAAATACCAAAAAGCTCCGCCTGTTTGACTGTATCTATTCCAAGATCTTCTTCCAGATTCATATCAGGTTCAATCATATCAGAGGGATAGCCAGTTTTTTCTGATATCAGATCAATTATACTTTTAACAATTGCTCCATTAGCAACTACTCCTTTTAAAGGAATTGAAACTGGAAAAACTTGTTCTTGTTTTACAATTGATGGGTCTTCTTTTAATCGTAAAGTTCTTTTTACAACTTCAAGGGTTTTTCTACTTCCACCAATATCGTTTAACCATTGCCCATATGCTTGTCCTTCTAGTCGTCCACTTGAAGTGTTTAGTCTAAAGAGTGCCATTGTTAATTGGGAACCAAAACCAGCTGCGAATCTTAGCGCATATTTAACATTGTATTTTCCACCTTTGGATAGATTCAGTGGTCCTAATTCTGGATCAAGTTCTTTCCAATTAGCTACAGGTGGAACAATACCTTTCTCAAGGATCTTAATTGCTACAACGTCTTCTATCCCTGCACCCATTGCGTGACCTGTAAATCCTTTGGTATTAGCTATTACTATTCTATCTAACATTGAGCCAAATGTTTTCCTTAATGCATCAACTTCAGCAGAAGCACTTCCACCTCGAGCTGGAGTATAAGTTTCATGACTAACAAATACCATTTCCTTAGCCATTTCCTCTCGAGAGATATTGAATCTTCTCTCGATTATAGAGATGAATTCATCCATTTGCGAAGAAATGTGCTCTCTATCTAATCTTGTTCCATGAAATGCTGAATTAACAATATGAGTCCCAAGGAGATCCACAATTGGTTTTATTCCTCGAGTTTGAATTGCTGATTCCGACTCAATAATTACACCGACAGCACCCATTCCAATGATCATTCCATGTCGTCTTTTATCGAATGGTAATGCTGCTTCTTTCACATCCTCTTTTGTAGTTGCTGCACCGACAGCTAGGAAACCAGAAGAAATCCATTCCAACATTTCCTCATTAGTTACATCATCTGCTGCAATTACAATTACTCGCTGACATCTCCCAGTTCTAATCCAATCTTCAGCAATAGCTATAGCTTGTGTTGTAGAGGAACATGCAGCATTAACTTGTGTGTTTGGACCTCTCGCTCGTATGAATTGAGCGAATTGTGAGTGACCCATTGATAAAATCTCGAAAAGGAATTTCCTACTAAATTGGAATCTTGAGTCTTTATCAGATGTGATTTGTGTTTTATTCTCTTGATACCACTGCAGCATTCGATCCTTTGATTTCTTATCTGAAATTTGTTCAATTAATTCATCAAATAATAAGTGAATTTCTTCTTTGTTTTTAGTTTTATATTTATCAGCTAGAAATTCAGAAAGAACTGAAATTAAATTACTGTAAGCTGGAAAAGCAGAAGCAAATACAATTCCAGTTTCATTTCTAAGTGATTCTGGAAGTGCCCAACCCTTGACTATTTCCTTACCAACAGAGGTTTTCACTTTTAGTGGCATTAAAGGTATGCCAGCATCTCTTAGTGCCTCGATTCCAGCAGCAAACGCTAATTGGAAAGTGATATCCAATAAATCGGTAAAATCAGCATCCACACCATATTCTTTTGATAGATCAAATTGACCCTTTTGAGCTGCAAGTTTAATTACTTCTCCAACATCAGAAATTGTTTGGAATTGCGCACCATTGACTGCATCTTTTACTAATCTTACAATGTTCTTATCAACCATCTTCTCACGCATATTCATTGGGATAAGATCAATGAAATTCTCTCCAGCAAGGATGTCATCAAAGTTTGAATCCCCGAAAACTTTCCTATCCTTACCTGGAAGACCGATTGAGATACCTGTAATTCCAATTGCTTCAGTATTGATGTTTAGTTTATCAAATTCTCTTTTCTCTTTTAGAGCTTCAGCAATTGTGCTTTTGTAGGTGTCAAATCCCGCTTTTAGAAATGCTCGAATAGCTGGGGCTTGTAATTCTAAATAATCTGTGAAAGAGTCATCACTGATAACTTCGACAAGTTCTTGTGTTTCTAGAACATCAAAAGGTGATTCCTTGTGTATTATTTGAGTTCTTGTTTCTATGGGTGGCGACACAGCAGAAACAAGTTGTTGTTTTGGTTTCTTTTCCAAAAATCTCTCAAGTGGTTTTTTGAATTCTTGAGTATAAAATGAATCGTCTAGTTTTGGAATCTTTAATGGAAATCCAAAAGATCCTAAAGCAGCAATCACTTCACTTAGATGTTGCATTTCACCCTTCTTAGGGTGACATGCTGCTAGTGCAATAAAGTCATTCTTATCTTCTAATATTGCTCGTGCAAAACTCGTTAGTACATATTTAGGACCAATTTCAATAAAGGTTCTAACTCCTTCTTTCTCATACATATTGACTATTTGCTTTTGCCATTCAACAGGAGAAGATACTTGCTTACACAATAATGGAACTATTTTGTCTCTTCCTTCTGGATAAATTTCACCAGTTACGTTACTTGAAATTGGAATTATCGATTTATTATAAGTTAGAGGCTCAATCGATTTTCTGTATGCTTGAATAGCAGGTTTCACAATGTCAGAGTGAAAAGCAGCTGATACAGGTAAAGGAATTGCAGTTATACCTTCTTCAGTAAACAATTTTATTGCTTCTTTTATTGCAGATGATGCTCCAGATATAACAGTTTGTTTTGGTGAATTCTTATTAGCAGCAATCACATAACCTTTAACTTTCTTCAGTATCTTCTCTACTTGTTCATACCCAGCACCAACACCTGCCATCATTCCTTTATCCATTGCTTGGAGTGAAGCCATTGCTTGACCTCTTGGAATAATAGCTAATATTCCATCTCTGAAACTAAATATTCCTGAAGCAACCAATGCTGCATATTCACCCATACTGTGTCCTGCCACAAAATCAGGTTTTATTCCAAATTGAATTAGAAGTCTGAATATGGCTATATCAAGAACGAAAATTGCTGGTTGAGTTATTTCTGTTTGCTTTAATAACTCTATTACTTCTTCATCACTTTTGTTTACAGCGAAAATAATCTCTGAGATTTTGAAACCTAACAACTCTTCCATTATTTCATCTGCTTCTTTGAATGTGGAACGAACAATTTCGAATCTTTCGTAAAGTTCTCTACCCATTCTAACATATTGGCTTCCTTGTCCTGGAAATAGAAAAGCAATTTTTCCGAGTTTGTGATCTTCGCCATAAAATATTCCCTTATTTCTCAGAATGGTTCGTTTCTCTTTGCTTTTCAAGCCACTCAATAATTGATCAATTGAACTTGATAATTCAGTTAATGAGTTACAAGTAATTCCAGCTCTAACAGGTTTCTTAAGTGATTTAGTTGAATCAAAAGCAATTTCCCGAACACGTGGACCTATACCATCAATCGCAAAACTACTTGATATTTGTTTATTCTTAAGCTCAAGAATGCTTTTCTCTAATTCAGCTTCGGTTTCTCCACCAAAGAATATTGCATCGGTTTCTAGTGTTTTATATTGTTTCAAATACTCTTGCCATTTTTCTTGATTCAAAATTATATCAAATTCTTGTTTTACTGGAGAAACATCTGGAGAAATCTTGACACCAGCTAATAATCTTTGTAATTCTGATGGGCTAATAAGTGTTGGTAGATGACCTTTGGTTTTACCAGGAATATATTCTTCTATAATTGTATGGTAATTTGTTCCACCAAACCCGAAGGAGGAAACTCCTGCAATACGTGTTCCTGTTTTTGGTTCAATCCATTTTTGACTCTTAGTATTGACAAAAAATGGTGAGATATCCCAATTGATGTTTGGATTTGGAATCTCAAAATTAATTGAAGGAGGTAATATTTTGTGATGGAGAGCTAAAGCGACTTTAATTAATGAAGCAATTCCGGCAGCACTTTTAAGATGACCAATTTGACTTTTTATTGAACCAAGAGCAATAGATGAATAAGGAGCTTTTTCTGCGAGTTCATTTAGAACTTGTAATTCTATTACATCTCCAACAGTAGTACTGGTTCCGTGGGCTTCGACCAATTGAAGATCAGAAAAGACCACATCAGCTTGGTCTAAAGCTCTTTGTATTGCTAATTTTTGACCAATAGGATTTGGAGCAGTAATTCCCTTACCTTTTCCATCAGAAGAGGAACCAAGACCTCTTACTACAGCATAAATTTTATGTCCATCTTTAATAGCGTCAGATAATCGTTTAAGGACAATAAAACCAGCTCCTTCACCCATTACAAAACCATTTGCTCGTTTATCAAATGGGTAAGAACCATCGGCTGCTAAAGCCCCTATTTTAGAGAATTTTATAAAAGTTGTTGGATCAAGAGAACAATCAGCTCCACCACAAAGAGCAATGTCACATTCTTTATCCAGAAGTCCTTTAGCTGCAACGTTTAATGCAGCTAAGCTGGATGCACATGCTGCGTCTGTCGTCATATTTTTACCACGTAGATTGAAGACATTAGCAATTCTACCTGCAATAACATTCGATAATTCTCCAGGCATTGAATCTTCATTTAATGGTTTCAATCGCAAATCAAAATCATCTTCTACAAATCTCTTGATGTCAGCCCATAGTTTGGGATCCATGTCTTTGAAAGAGGATGATCTTTCAATTGCGTTAAAAGTTTCTGGGAGAAAGATTCTTCTTGAATAATGAGAACGAATTTCATCACCCATTGAATTACCAATTATTATTGCGGTATTACTATGATCTACAGTTTTCCCAAGCAATCCTGCATCCATTAAAGCTTCTTTCGCTGCTACAAGAGCGAATTTCTGCACTTCGCCCATTGTTATGGCAACTTTAGGTGGAATTTTAAATTCCAAGGAATCAAATGTGAAGTTTTTAATTGTAGCTGCAATTTTTGCATAAGTTTTGCCAGGGGCATTTCTATCCGCACTATAAAATAAGTCTAAATCATTTAACCAACGTTCTTTGGGTATTTCATGTATAGAATTCACTTTCTTCTTAATATTCTTCCAATAAGTCTCAATATTTGGAGCGTCAGGTAAAACACATCCAAGACCAATTATCGCTACACCTTCTCCCTCGAATATTTCTGTATTTACTATTTGTGAATTTGACTCCACAGTAATCGTTTGTTGCTGTATTACAGGTTGTTTGGTTATTTTGGACATTTTCTCGAATTTTTCAAGTAATTCTGTAATTCTACCCATTAGCACTTTCTGTGAATTTCCAACTAATTCTTTATGTAAATGATCGATAGATCTTATACAACGAAGACTCGTGACAATTTGACCAATAAGGTAATTTCCTTTTTGGTACTGAATTTTTTCATCAACATACATGAATCTATTTGGTTTATCATCTTCTCCATCTGGATTCCAAATTTCTCCAAGTGCAGCAATTCTTGTTGCTCCTAGATTGTCTCTTTCATACTGATGTTTTCTCTCTTTTAATGGAACACCTTGTTCTATTCTATCGTGTTCTCTTTTTATAATTTCACGAGCACATGGTGTTGGTATTGATCTTGCTCGAGTGTTTACAGTATCGCCTAAAACCATTGTTTCCTTAGCGTTGAGAGCTAATTGCTGATATAATGGTTGAATTGCACCTGTCCCAACGATTTCTTTAACTAGAATGTATGCGGAACCAACCCACATTATTCCATTCATTAATTTTGGCAATGCTGATGCAATAATTCCTGCAATTGCTGCAGAAAATCTATCACCAATTCCACCTGCAAATGCTACAGTTACTTTTTGATTGCTTTGCTCAATAGACTCTTTTTGTTGTATTAGTTGATGTAAAGAAAGCTCCCACAAAACAAAACTGGTTAAGAAACCAATATGACCACCACATTCCATTCCTTCCAGAACGAGATTTTTAACATCTGATTTGATAGCTTCTGCAAAAATAATTGGAGACGGTGTATGAAGAAACGTCTTAATTCCATAACTCATTACTTCTTTCGCATGATCAATAGTTCCAGCAGCTACAACAGCAAATGAAGGCTTAGTTTCTTTCAATATTTCAAGGTGTGCATCTCGAGCAGTTTTATTTGCATCCAAACAAATAATTCCACAACCAAATGGTTTTCCACCTAATTTTTCTTTTGTCTTTTTAATGAGAGTTCTGGTTTGATTTGGGAAAAGTGATCCTAAAGCTAGGATTGGTAATGCGCCTGCGTCGGAAATAACTTTAGCAAAAGTGGGATTTTCAGAAATATTTGCCATTGGACCTTGAATAATTGGGTATTTGATTCCTAATTCTTTTGCAATTTCATTTTTTTTCCTAAATGGATAATTTGTAACTGCATTCCTGATTTGCTTCTCAGTTTGCTTCAATAATCCGTTAATTATTCCTAATACATTAGAAAACTTACTAGTCAGAATTTTGGCAAAAGGAACATCTTGTCCTAGTGGAATTAAACAATTAGAAAGATCATCTTTTTCAAACATCTCTCTTTGAGATAATAATTGTTCAGTGAATTGTTTTGTTCTTTCCTTCTTAGTTAGTTTAAGCAATTCCTTTTCTTTCTGTTGGAATTCTTTGACGACTCTTGTTCCTAATCTTGCATATACTCGGTATTTATTTTTGGTTGATTCACCTAGTACTTTAGTATCAGTCGCATCTAATTTTTCTATAAATTCTTTTGCATTTTTAGATAAGGGACTTTCAGGTGTAAGGTACAACTGTGAATCAAGAATGACCCCTTTAGCTCCTATACCAATAATTGCTGGAACAGTGTATAAACCCATACCACCTTGAATTATGAATGGTAATCCTGCATCAGCGAATTGCTGAGATAGAATAAATGAAGTTTCATCACCAACACGACCTGCTGCTTCATTGCCTTTTACAATAAATGCCTGAGCCCACTTCTTCTCATATGCTTCTTTTAGAGAAATTACTTCGGCTAATAATACAATTGATTTTTTAGATGCATTGTTCAAATCACTTTTTGTTAATTGAAAATCACCAATTACAAGGATTAATGGAAAAGAGTCATTGTGGAGTTTTAAAACTAAATCTAGTTGTTCGTGATCACAAACCCTGACCCCAAAAGAACTTGTAAATTCTGTCAAACTGTTCTGTAAGAGTTGTTCTGATTCTTGTTGAAGAAGTCGTTCCAAGTCAACAAAACCAATTCCACCTGCATTTATGACTGCTTTAACTAAACTAGTGTTTAGCAATCCAGGGGGATTATATGCAAAAATTGGTTTACGTTCACTTATGATAGATTCAAAATCATATTTTGGTGCCATTTTTCTATCTCCTGATTAGTAAATATTTGATAGTGATTTTGTGAGCTTAAAGGGGTACATTCCCGTGTTTTTTGTTTAGCTTTCGTTCTCTCTTTCGTAATAAAGGCCATAATGCGGCTATCAATTTTTGACGAGTCTCACTTGGGATTATAACATCATCAATATAGCCTTTCTCAGCTGCAAGATATGGATTATTAAATTCTTCGGCATAATCATCCTTCAAATCAGCCATCAAGTCCTCTTGATTCTCAGCTGCTGCTAGTTCTCTTCTGTATAGAATTTGAACAGCGCCCTCTGAACCCATAACAGCGATTTCTGCTGTTGGCCAAGCAAAATTCATGTCATTTGCTAAATGCTTTGAACCCATAACAATGTAAGCCCCACCATAGGCTTTTCTTGTAATAACAGTTAATTTTGGAACAGTAGCTTCTGCATAAGCAAAGATAAGTTTTGCACCATGTTTAATTATTCCATTGTGTTCTTGGTCTAATCCAGGTAGGAATCCTGGCACATCAACAAAAGTGAGAATAGGAATATTGAACGCATCACAGAAACGAATGAAACGAGCCGCTTTAACTGAAGCATTGATATCTAAAGCTCCTGCAAGGATACTTGGTTGATTAGCGACGATCCCTATTGGGTGTCCATTTAATCTACCAAATCCAATAATGATATTTTGAGCATACTTTTTCTGTATTTCTAAAAAGTTACCTCGATCAACAACTCGAAGAATTATTTCTCTCATATTGTATGGTTCTTGGGGATCACTGGGTATAATTGAATTTAGTTCTTCAAGAACATACCCATTTATAGTTGAAGTATCTTTCAAAGGAGGATCTTCTAAATTGTTGGAAGGTAAATAAGAGAGAAGCGCTTTGATGAGCTCAATGGATTCAATCTCATCGGAACCGACCAGATGAGCAATCCCAGATAGCGAACTATGTGTGGACGCTCCACCGAGTTCTTCAAAGGACGCTTCCTCTCCAGTCACAGATTTTACTACTGTGGGACCAGTGACAAACATATAAGAAGTATCTTCTGTCATGATGACAAAATCTGTAAGAGCTGGGGAGTATACTGCACCACCAGCAGATGGACCGACAATACAAGATATTTGAGGAATAATTCCAGAAGCACGAACATTTCTTATGAAAATGTCTCCGTAACCTGCTAAAGAATTAGCTCCTTCTTGAATTCTTGCTCCACCAGAATCATTAAAACCTATAACTGGTGCACCATTTTGCACTGCTTGATCCATTAATTGAGTTATTTTTTTAGCGTGAGCTTCACCAAGACTTCCACCGAGAATAGTAAAATCTTGACTATAGACATAAATTAGTTTACCATTTACTTGACCGAAACCTGTAATTACACCATCTGTGTATATTTTCTTTTTATCTAAACCGAAATTTCTGCTATTATGTCTTACAAACATATTGGTTTCTGTGAATGAACCTGGATCAAGTAACAAATCTATTCTTTGACGAGCTGTTAGTTTACCTTTTGCTAACTGCTTCTGAATAGCTTCTTCTCCGCCACCTAATAGAGCTTCTTCCCTTTTTTCAATTAATTTGTTTATTTTTTTCTTTGATGAGTCCTCTTCAGACAGCATATCATCTGCCCTTTCAAGCTCTGATTTCAAATTCATATTCATATCTCCTGTTCACAGTCTAATGCCAAACTGTATACTGAAACGACCTTTAGCTAATCAAAAACGTATCTTGTTTTTACTGTAAAAGCATATTTTCTGATGATTCAGCATTTTACAGTTTTACTGTAACATATCGTTAGTCTTAATAGCAAAGCCCTTCTTGCAGAAAGTATCATGTTTGATACTCTGTTAGTAGCTAACAGAGGTGAAATTGCTGTTAGAATTATTCGAGCTGCTCGTGAGCTCGATATTAAGACTTATGCAGTTTATAGCCCTGTTGACAAGAATGCACTTCACGTGAAATTAGCAGATGAATCTTTCCCTTTAATGGAAGATGGAGTCACACCAAGTTACTTAGATATAGATCAAATATTGGCTTGCTGTTTACGTGAAAACATAACGAGTGTTCATCCAGGATATGGTTTTCTCTCTGAGAGTGAAATCTTTGCAGAGACTTTGATTAAACATGGAGTTAATTTCATAGGACCTCCACCAAAAGTGATTGAACTTCTTGGTAATAAGGTCAAGTCTCGGGAAAAAGCAGTTGAAGTTGGTTTACCAGTCCCACTAGGATCAGAAATTATTGAAAATGAGAGACATGGGATTAAAGAGGCTAGATTAATCGGTTATCCAGTTCTTGTAAAAGCAGTTTTTGGTGGGGGTGGAATGGGCATTCAACGAGCCAGAACACCCAGAGAGTTGAGAATTGCAATATCAAATGCAAGTGCACAAGCGAAGTCTGCTTTTGGACGAGGAGATGTTTTCTTAGAGAAATTTATTGAGCAACCAAGACACATTGAATTTCAAATTCTTGCAGATAACTATGGAAATGTAGTTCACTTAGGAGAAAGAGAATGCTCAATTCAAAGAAGAAATCAGAAATTACTTGAGGAAGCTCCATCCACAGCAATCTCCAAAGAAGAAAGAAAAAGCATTGGAACTTTGGTTTGTAAACTTGCGAAAAAATTAGGGTATAAAAGTGCTGGAACAATTGAATTTCTGTACAAGGATAATCAAGTTATGTTTAATGAAATTAATCCACGAATTCAAGTTGAACATCCTGTTACTGAAATGTTAACTGGAAAGGATATTGTAAAAGAACAAATCAAAATAGCTCAAGGAGAAGAATTATCTTTTAAGCAATCTGACATCAAATTCAGAGGTCATGCAATGGAACTTCGGATAAACGCTGAGGATCCATTACAGAATTTTCAACCTACTCCAGGGTACGTCAGTAGATTTGTAGCTCCCGGTGGACCGCATATTAGATTTGACACAGCTATTTACGAAGGATATGAAATTCCTGATTGTTATGATTCATTAATTGGAAAATTAATTGTAAGTGCAGAATCTCGGGAAGAAGTAATCTCCCGGGCGCAGAATGCTCTAAAAGAACTAATTATTATTGGTTTCCCAAACAACATTACATTCTTTGATCAGCTGCTTCAAGATCGACACTTCCAGCAAGGAGACATTAGTATCAACTTCATAGAAGATAGAAAGATCCTTATGAAATTGGAAAAGAACGTTTGTGCGTTAGCTTCAGCCTTATTTGCTGTTGGACTAAAGAAAAGCCAAATGAATTTACCCAGCCTTTCAGAAAATTGGCGAATGAAAGGAAAGATGGATGGAATTGGGAGGGACTAATATTGGAGAAGAAGTATAAAGTACGATTGCATGGGTCAGAATTTGATTTAGAGCAAACTAAGAAAGGAATCAAAGTAAATAATTATCAATTTAAGCCTGAAGTTATTTTCAACGGGAAATTCTACCGTGTTTTTGTAAATGGCAGAGAACTGAAAGTGGAATTTAGAGATAATGATATTTTATTGGATGGCAAAATTATTGATTTTGATTTCAAATCAGATCCACATATACAAACAAGAAAAGGTTCTATTCACAGGAAAAGTGCAGACATACTTGCAGCTATTCCCGGAAAAATTGTGGATATTAGGGTGAACGAAGGAGATGAGGTAGCAGATCAACAATGTCTGCTAGTTTTGGAATCAATGAAAATGAGAAATGAAATACTCTCACCAATGGCAGGTGTAATCGACAGTATTTCTGTAAGTATTGGTGATCAAGTAAAATCTAGACAATTAATGATTAAGATAAAATTAAAATAACGAATTAAAACAGGAAGAAATCAAGTATGATAAGGGAAATAGTCAATATACCATATTATAATAGTAATTTGAGTGCAGTGTTTTTTTATCCAAATAATGGTAAGGATAAGTATCCAGTTGTTTGCAAAGCACATGGTTTGGTATCGAATAATTTTGAGAAAGAAGAAGAATTAGCAACTATGCTTACAGAAGAAGGCATTGCTTATTTTATGTTTCATTTCACAGGTTTTTTTGAAAGCTCTGGAGAGCATTCAATACAAACACAATTAACAAATCTTGATTACATCATTACTTATCTTACAAATCATCCTAAAGTTGATCCAAAAAGAATAGGTTTACTTGGTGTTAGTATGGGAGCAGCAATTGCTGTTTGTCATGCTTCAAGAGATCCCAGAATATCCTCAGTAGTCCTTCAAGCACCTTTATACGATTTTGATTTCATTGTTAATTATCCTGAGTTTACAGCGATGTTGGAAGGTTTAGCTCTAACAGGCATGATAAGAGTGCCAGAAGAGGGGGCTAAGGATATGCTTATTCAAGATATAAAGGGTAATAACCCTCTAAATTGCATAAATAAGATATCTCCAAGACCTCTTCTGATAATTGCAGGAGCAAATGATACATTTATGCCACTTTCAGGAATAAAGAAATTATATAAACAAGCTTTGTTTCCAAAAGAATTCAAATCTGTACAAAATGCAGATCATAATCTTACAAATTATTTTGCAAGATTTGAAACCTTTAATTTAATCAAAGAGTTCTTCATAGATAATTTAAAACACATTTATTTGCATTTGTCGAAAGCTTATAGCAGAGTTAGTGTGATTTGAGTTTCAATCCTCAAATCCTATGACTTGTTCAATCTCTCCAACAGAGATAATTTCTTCCCCTGTGGAAGTTTGGATTATCAAATCACCATTTGGGGTAATGCCTTTTTCAATGCCTTCAATTAGCTTTTCTTTCAAACGAACTGTTACATTTGATTCATAACTCACAGATCGTTCTTTCCAAAGAGGAGTGATATTTGGGAGTAAACCCTTTTCAAATTGTAAGACAATAGCACTCTGAGTAGATAAAATAACATCACGAATTTTTTCTAATGAAAATTCTTTTTCTGTTTCATGATAAATGGTTGTAGCTGTTTCTTGTAATTCATCTGATAATGATGAAAGTTTGAAATTTACATTTAATCCTACTCCAAGAATTAGATGTTTTAAGAAGATTTCTTGAGAGCTAAGATCTATTAGGATTCCCCCAACCTTCTTATTTTTCAAAAAAAGATCGTTTGGCCATTTAACTCTGAAGGGTAAGTCAAGTAATTCTTCAAGACTTTCTGAGATTGCTAAACCTATTCTTACTGAAAATCCTTGAAAATACTTCAAGGGAATTTTTTTCTGCAGTATCGTTGACATCCATAATCCACCAGAAGGAGATGCCCAATTTCGATCTAACTGTCCTTTGCCATGTATTTGTTTCTTTGCCTGAATGACTAATCCGTGATTTGATTTTCCTTGTTTAATATATTCCTTAGCTAATAATTGAGTTGATTCAATTTCATCAAATACAATGATTTTTCCACTTGTCGAGGTCATTTTCATCCATCTAGTGATTGCTTAACAACGAGAGAATGTGCTTTGTTAAATATATTTCTGATATACGAAAGAAAAGCAAAACTATTAAGCAAATCTAATAAGTTCGTATCAATTAAGGAAATAATAATTAACTATTATAAAGGGAGTTTACAACAAACATCAGATTTGTTTGGAGAATTATACAGATGCCTAAAAATGAAATTAAAAAGTATCCTCTGAAGAAACCAATAAAAGTTAACGAAATACTTGTGGACCTTTACAAATGTCAAGCGGATATTAATAATGAAACTGCCCTTCTCACACTTGTTACAGAAGCAGCGAAGAAGGCTGGAGCACATGTTTTACAAGCATCTGTTCATAGATTTTCTCCTATGGGCTGCAGTGTGGTCGTAATTCTTAAAGAAACTCATATTTCAATTCATACTTGGCCAGAATTTGGTTTCGTAGCATTAGATATTTTCCTTTGTGGGGAATCCTTAGATCCATATGTTGCTTGGAACCATATTAAAGAAACTCTGAAACCTGAGACTTTTGTAATAAAAGAACTTCCTCGTGAAATTAAGTAATAGTTGGAGTTTTAATGAATAAGAAAGAGATAGATTTTGCAAAAAAAACTTCTTTAATTCTAGAAGAGATTGCATCCAAATCTCAATTAAAAGAGGGAAAGGAAGCAATAAGAAACATTTTACGTGAGATTTATCGAAAGGGAACTATAGGAACAAAGAGCCTAGCAAGGAAAATTCATTTACCAATTCCAACCATTGCAGCAGTTCGAAAAGAACTAGAAAATGCTGGACTTATTGATCGAGTGAAGAAAGGGGCAATTTTAACTGAATCTGGATTAATGTTCGTAACAAAAAAGTTGAGAATATCATTTGTAAATGATTTATTATGTAAAACATGTGGAGGAACAAGAATAGAATTTCCACACGAATTTGATGATATCATAGCTAAATTAAAATCATTCACAGATCAACGACCAAGTCCAAACACAAGTCTAGATCAAGCTTTTGGGTTACCTATAACTGCATTACGAAGAGCTTATTTCATGTTACAAAATGATGATTTAGAAGGAAGAAAAATCCTTCTTTTAGGTGATGATGATTTTACATCATTAGCTATTGCTCTTTTAGACATATCAACAGACATTACTGTTCTTGACATTGATATGAGGTTAACAGATGTTATTAGAAAAATCGCTGGTGAAAACAACTATCAAATAAAGTGTTACAATCACGACTTACGGAAACCAATTCCGGAAGAATTGGAAGGACAATTTGACACTATTTTAACAGATCCACCTTATACAATCCCTGGATTGGAGTTATTTCTCTCAAGAGCAATTCAAGCTCTTAAAAAAGAAATAGGACGAAAGGTATACTTAGCTTTTGCACATAGAGCTCCTAATGATTTGTTTGATTTTCAACAAGCTATTGGAAATCATGGTTTAGCAATTCAAGAAACGATTCCTGGTTTCAATCTATATGAAGGTGCGGAAATACACGGTAATACTACTTCGCTTTCTGTATTAGTAACAACATCGAATACAAGAACAATTATTGAAAATGAATACAAAAAAATGATCTATACAGGAGAAATAAACCCTACTACTAGAACTTATAATTGTCTGAATAACCACTCAATTCGTATTGGATCAACTGAGAAAATTAAATCAATAGAAAAATTGAAGGAATTAGGTTGTCCCATTTGTGGCACAAAAGATAGTTTCACAAGAGTAACTAAAGAAAAACGTGAGTAAGTTTTCGGCATTTGTTGAAAAAATAGACGAATTTTTATTTTTTTAATATTCTACTTGACTAAATTATTTTTTATTGCAACAGTAGTAAGCTTTATTTATCTGTTTATGAATTATTCTCTCGCCTCTTGACCAAAAAAGAAACTCGTTTTTTTCTCTCATGGTCGAGGGGCCTCCCTCCCCCTATTAATTTTAGATTAATACAGAAATAAAGCAATTAATATTCTAGAATTTCAATTCGTGGGAGAGCATTCTGTGGGAATCTTGACAGAGCGATTCCCTGTGTAGTGATAGAGGATATATCAGAGGCTTTAGAAATTCTGGGATTCATACTTTCAAGTAAGGTAACAAGTTGATTTAAACTGGAAATCATCCCGCTCATAAGTGTATATCTCAAAATACTCGAAGGGGTTAACGCTTCGTAAATTGGAATGGATAATTTTTTGGCAACTTCATTTCGGAATTCGCTGAAAGTCCCATCAGTCATTGCTCTATTATGAACATCCCGATAGATTTTTCGAATCACTGTGGGAGGAACACCTTTGAAAGAGAAAGCATAAAGTTGGGAAGTTGATGAGTCATAATACAACTCATGAATAACTCCAATCAGTGTTCTATCAGGAGCTAACACCCTTCTTCCTAGCAAACCAACATTCTCAGCTAAAGTTAAAACCTGAGCATTATCATTGATCAATATTTCTTCATTAGAGATATTCATAGCTCCTTTTCCAACAGAAGCATAGTAAGAATTCATTAGCCTTAATAAATCTACACCGATTTTGTTCCTAATTGCATAATTAATCATTTGTTCAGGCAGTAACGCATCGGCTTGATCAACATTAAAAGTATCCATTATCGATTTTTTCAATCGATCTTCAATTACTTTTGGATTTGTAGAACTTCTCAACCTAGAAGGACCGGTTAATGCAAAATCACGAATAATTGCTAGAGATGGTCTATCTGTTGCTATGATTGCGAAATGCCCACCTATAAGTTTAAGTTCACCAACGAGTTTTCCAATGGTAATTCCTTTCCATTTAGCCCATACAGTAATTCCAGGTGGAGGTTTCAAAGGTTCTATTTCATTTCTGGCAGTTGCTCGTGTTTCTGCAGCTCGTGTTACCTCTTGTCTTAATGGTTTAATATCTGCGATAACTTTAGGTTGCCTTGCAGGTTTTTTATGAGCTAACCACTCATCAGATTTGAATTCTTGTTCTGCTAATTTAGTTAGCTCTTTTGCAGCATAAATAATATCTTTTCTTATTGTTTCAAACCTATGCTTTTCTACTGCTGAATCTTTAACTGATTCTACAACAGATCTTACTGCAAGTTCCTCAATTCGTTCATTCAGTCCCTCATTCATTTCTTGAATAATTTCTAAAGAATCGGGAATGCCAGAAATTAGAGCTTGCTTCTGATCTTCAATTTTCATAACGAGAATTTCATACTCCTTTCTCTTACTTCGATAAACGTTTTCAGAGACATTTCCTTCTTTTAGTAAAGCATCCAGTTTCCCAAAACGCGCTTCAATTTTCTTTTGTTCTTTTACAATATCTTGAATACGCGCTAATAACTGCTTAACTGAAGATCTAATTGTATCAGGATCCGGAGCTATTGCTTCTAATGTAACAAAACCTTCACGAATAATGGAATGATCAGATGCTTTTTCATAGGCTGTAATATACTGATCTTTCAATTTCTGGTATAACTGAGAATCAATTTCAGCTTTTGCTTTGCGTTCTTCTAAAGCTTCCAGTAATGATGCTATGTATCTTTTATCCAATTTCTCATACCTTATAGCTTCCTTTGACAAGAACACAACTCCAATTTAATAATAGTGAACACATAACTATTGTAATTATTATTTTTCTTAATAATAATAATTTGGCATCCTTCTTATTGAAAAATCTTCTTGAATCAGTAATAAAATTATCTCTGAACGAGAATAATATTATTAATACAAGATTTATCTATGAATTGCATAAATTAGGTAGACGAAAATGAAAAAAATAATTCTTGCATCAGCATCTCTCAGAAGACATGAACTCCTAAATTTATTGGGGATTGAACATGAAGTAATTCCTTGTAATGAAGATGAGAAACAAATACGAGTTGTGGAGAAGTCCAAACCTGAAATGAAGCAAAAGATTACTCCGAAAACAATCGAACAAATGATTCTCGAATTAGCGTATCAAAAAGCAAGTTGTGTTTCAAAGATACTACCAGCTAATAAGAAAAAGGATACTCTTGTTATTGGTGCAGATACAATTGTTGTTTTAGAAAACGAAATCATTGGAAAACCAAAATCGAAAAAAGAAGCGATAAGCATGCTTCAAAGATTACTTGGTAACATCCATGAGGTATACACCGGTTTATGCATCTTAGATTTGAATGCTGATAAAATCCTCTCCGCAGTTGAGATTACCGCAGTTAGCATGATAGAATGGCCTTTAGAAAAAATTGAAGCCTATATTAATGCAGAAAATGTTATGGATAAAGCAGGTGGTTATGCAATACAAGGAATAGGAGCAGCAATGATCGATAGAGTAGAAGGTTGTTACTATAATGTTATGGGGTTACCTTTGAGCAGACTTGTAATTATGTTAGATAAATTAGAATACAATTATTTATTAAAATGAATTATAAACAAATCTTTATTCTGGATATAGAACTTACGGAAAAATATTTTATTTGGATTAATTTTGAATCTTGTAGATAGTATTGAAGCAAGAAGAAAGCTTTTTATGTAAAAGTAATTCCGAAAATAATAGAAATAACATCTTAACCTGAGGACTAAAATTGAACAAAAAACGAACAATTACATTACTCATACTTATCACTGTTTTCTTAATCAGTTCAATCTATAACAGTGGTATTACTGATACGATAGCAGCTACTAATCCTGGAATCACAATTCCAGTCTTGACACCTGAAGATGAACAAGTAGGTGTCGCTAAAATGATGGTACGTTCAAATGATAGTGCTTTAGTTGAGAATTATATCTCCTATATAGGCGAAACATTTGATGTTAATATAGAAATTACTAACTATGATATACAGGCCATTGAAAATGTCTCATTAGTAAGTCCAGAGTGGAATCTTACTGCTCTTGGTTATTCTGAAGATGATTTTACTGTAGTAGGAGATTACAATAAAAGCTGGTCAATTATAAATTCAGCAACAGCTGAAAGTGCAACTTATACTATATCTCCATTAGTAGTTGGAACATTTGTTTTTCCAGCTTCAAATGTAACTTTTACTTATACAAATGGTACAGATAGTTTCAGCCTTTCAAATTCCATTACATTTAGAGTCTTGGAACAGGACAGAAGTTTAGTTGTGGAGAAATTCATCCTTGTTTCACTGGAAGATGGTGGTAGTGGGGAAGAAGAAATAGATGCCAGAATAAAAGTAGAACACAATTTCACAGTAATTATAAGAATTAGAAACTTCTTCCATCAAGAAATTAACTTAACATCAATAGATAATGAACCATATAATAGCTCAAGTTTTGTTTATAATGTAACGCATTTTGCAACAAATGAAAGTTATCTAGGAATAGATGAGACATTTGAATATAGCTATGAGGTTCATACACTGTTTACAGGAGACTTTTTATTTCCAAATTGTACGGTGACTTTTGATTTACTGGATGATTTGATATTCGGAATTGAAGAGATTTCTAATGAAGTCAGTCTTGAAGTATATGAACCCATTTATGAAGGTCCTGACTGGGCACTTAAGGTACCAATGCTCGCTATTTCAAAATATTTCCTCATACCAAATGAAAATGGAACCTTGGAGAAACGAATTAAAATTGAACAACTTAATACCGAAATTGTAACTGTAATCATTGAAATAAATATTACAAATATCGGAGTTGTAACCGCTTACAATCTAACTATAATTGAACAAGTCTACAATGATTGGGCTTTTGAAACTGAAGGTGTTGAGAATTGGTTTAATGTTAGTTTAAGTCAAGGGGAATCAGCAATCTACAGATACAATATTACTGCTAAACTTCTTGGATCATATAAAATTGAACCTACAGAGATAGAATATGAGTTCCAGAATCAGGAAACACTTCTTTGGGAAGTAGAATATTACAGCTATTCCAACACGCTTGAAATAACAATCAAAATCGATTTACCGGAAATAAGTAAATCCCTAGAATGGTGGATTACTATAGGCATTAGCTTTGGTATCCTATTATTAGCGGTAATTCCTACTATTATTACATTTGTTATTTATCGCAACAGAAGGAAAACACAAAAGGGCACTTAAAACCCTTTTTTAATTATTTTCTTGTGGTTTATTGCAAATATTAATTAAAGTTAATGGAATTAGTAATTTTATAATTAAACATTTAAACTCTAATTGAGTGATGTAAAATATGCATAAAGAGAAACGATTACGAATATTCCATGATACAACAGCCATTGAAGGTGAGCTGTTAATTCATACGAATTTAAAAGATGAATTGGAAATTAAAACCAAAGTAGAAATTGTGGTAGCAAAGAGGAGATTTATTTTTAAAATTAAAGCTTTGAAAACTATTGAAGAATACAAAATCTTTGGAAATCCAGAGGACCTCCTAAGTAAAGGAATTCAAGATAATTCAATAGCAACAATTCGAGCTCCTATTGAATAATCAACAATTTCAAAACTGCTAAAATCATTTTCTGAAACATTATTAGCAGTTTTTTTATTTAAACAATCTTTCAGCAAGAAGAGTTAATTGTTCTATACCTCTAATTTCCTGTGGAACCATAGGTATTTCCACTAAATCATATTTCCCGAAATACTGCTTTAAAGTCATCATCATTTTTTCTTGAACCTTATACCTTTGCGCACAGAATGGGCAATCTTTGCTTGGGGGAATTAATTGATTGATAATGAGGTGTTCAACTGGTATACTGTAATCCATTAATGTGGTGATTAACCTTTCAGTTTCATATAAAGCCATTAAGGTAGGAATTGTTACCGGAATAAATTCTGTTTTAGCATCATCAGCTAATTCTATTCGTGCTTTTGTAATGATTTTCTTGAGAGATTCCAGAGTTTCGAGTGAATTATCTTCAGCATCAGATTCTCCACCAAATAGCCCTTTTATGCTCTTGAAGAAACCACCAAAACGCATTCTCATTTTGATAATCCTTCCAACGAAACTATCAAGGTAATCTGGTAAAGAAAGTAATCTTAGTGTATGACCGGTTGGGGCTGTATCAAATACCACAATATCATATTCGCTACTCTCAATTAATTCAAGTAATTTACCAAAAGCAAAAGCTTCATCTGATCCTGGTGGGACTGAATCACCACCCATTAAGTCTGCTCCCATTCCTAAAGCATCTTGTATGTTGAAACCAGGTATAGATGGGCGCTCGGATTTAGGAGCATCAGATAATTCATCATCAAATTCTACTTCTTCAGCACCAGGAAATCCTGATATGCCTGCATCAGTCATACTAGGCATTCCCATTGCACTCATTTGCTGAAACTGCTCTAAACCTTTTTCCGCTTCTAACTCCATTCCATATAAATTCCCCTTTACACTTTCTATTAAGACAGGTTCTCCTCCTGAGAGATCAAGATCAAAACAATCTGATAGTGAATGAGCAGGATCAGTACTAACTACTAATACTCTCTCAAAATGCTTTGTAAGTTCAATACCAATTGCTGATGCTGAAATAGTTTTCCCAACTCCACCTTTTCCGCCTAAGAAGAGATATCTTAAATCCTTTTTCTTCAGAATTTCTTTAAGAGACATTAGTAAACCACACGTTATTTGTATGTCACTCAAATGATAAGTCCTTTTTAATTTTTGTTTTATATTTACATTTCCATTTACTTATTTCTTTTAGAAAAATAGGTAGAAATATAACTCAAAAGACATTACAACTATATGCTTTGGTGAAATAGAAATGGAAGAATCCAATATTATAACAGAGGAAGTTAAAGAGGAAAGAGATCCGGAAATCGATGAAGCTGAATCTAAAAAATTTCAGTGGACAAAGGATAAAATCGTTTTAGCAATTATTTTCTCGATTATAATCTTAGCATCCATTGCATTACTTATTGTAATAATTGTGGATAAGGAATTCCTGTTCTTGACAATTAGAGACTGGTTCATCGCACCAATTATTGGAATTCATGTAGCATGGCAAGTATTGCTGTTTCTCGCATTAATGGTTTTGCAAAGCCTGTTCGCACCTATACCTTCTGAATTAATACTACTTTCAGGTGGAATGATATTTGGTTGGGTTTGGGGTACTGTTATTGGTGTTGCAGGTTCAATGGTTAGCTCTGTTATTACATTTTATCTTTCTAAAAGAGGAGGTAGAGCTATTATTGATGCAACTGGAGAAAAAATAGGCATCTTGAAGAGATCGATTTTGGTTTTTGATATCTGGATTAAAAGATGGGGACTTTGGGCGATTTTGGTTGGAAGAGCTGTTCCAGTAATAATGTTTGATCCAATTAGTTATGCTGCTGGACTTGCGAAGGTAAAAGATTGGCAGTATTTCTTGGCTACATTTATTGGTTCTATTCCGAGATCAATATTCTATGTGTTTTTAGGTCAACAACTACTTGCAGGGAATCCTATTGAGTATATACTGGGATTAACACCAGCAGAAGTAGATGATGTTGCTGGCAAATTTAACACATATTTCTTCATCATTTTCGGCATCCTAGTTTTCATGTTCATATTATCAAATGTTATTTATTATCTACTAAAAAGAAAACAAGCAAAAGAAGCTAGCGAATTACCTGAAACAAAAGAAGATAACAATACAGAGGAAGAGACTATCTCTCAAGAAGACTTGAAAGAACCAATTAAGGAAGATACGAGTTAGAAAAACAATTTATTATTGAGAAAAATTAAAATGAAATAGGATTGTTTTTATCAGTCATCAGTCCAATATGTAATTATTAGATTAAATCAAATGTGGAATTAGTTTGAGTCAAATAAGAGAAAAAGTTCAGGATATCATTAGGAATTTTGATAATGAATCCAGTTTCACAATACTCGCAACTGCTGCAATGATACCTTTCCTAGAAGAGCCTTTGAATCGAGCTCGCTTTTTCGAATATGATAAAAAATTAGAGTTGTATTTTGATTCCAAAGACTTGAATCGGTTTAGTCGAGTAAAAGAGCTTACTGAAAAAATCGCAAAACGAATTAACGTCCAAAAAGTCTCTGGATTTGAAAGATTTCTCAAAGGTTTTAGTGAAAAGGGAATTATGATTCGAGAAAAAGAAGGACCATCTGACGGCATGGCCTGGAAAGGTTTTGGTGGAGTTCATTCACATTATGATTTAACACCATTAGGGGTAGCTTTGTTAATATTTCAAACCACATTAAGGTGCCCAGCTGTTAATTTTAGAAAACTGGAATTCTCTGAGGATTGGGATGCATTCTTTAAACAAGAAATGTTTCTAATTTCACTAGGAATTTCTACAAATAAGTTCAGAGTTAAATATCGAGATAATTGCTTTTATGCTAAAAGAGTAGAAGCTAGTTATATCTCACAATTGATTTTCGAGTTTATTGCTGGCGCTCCCAAGAAAATTACTTTGGAAGATGTTCGAGCTTTCATTTTCGATAAAGCAGGTGAAATACATTTAGGTGAAATTCCTGGAGCACTTGAAAGGCTTCAACCATTGCTTCAAATATCAGGAGAAACTATTAGTCTGAATGGTCGTGGCAGACACGCTAGTTGTGGTTATGCTAATGTTATCATTGAAGCAGCATTATTATTAGAAGATACAGAAATAGTTCATTATATGATTACCGCGAAGAATTTAGAAGAAGGATCTAGAAAGCTTTTGGAAAACTACGCTTATTATTTTTAGAAAAGTTTTATCCCTTTGCTGGATCACCAATAGCAAAAATTACTGGATTAGTAGTAGCTGGAGTTTTTACACCAAAATACATTCTTAATGAATAGCTTGTTTGTTCAAATCCCAGTTCTTTCAATGCTTTAATTCCCCATTTACTATTCTCAAGTATTCCAAGAGCTATAATTTGAACTTTCTCTTTTGTTTTTGCTGCTTCTAATGCTGCTCTTATTAAATCCATTGTAGCTTCAAATGAATGAGCTACTCCAGCTCTTAATTTTAAGGCTCCATTTTGAAGCGTACCAAATAAATAGCCGGCTAAGAAATTATCCCTATCACGAGTAATAAAGGAAAATTCAGGAAAGTCCTCGAAAAGAGGGAAAAGTAAGTTCTCACGATTACCTCCAAAGAGTTCTTTATCAGCTTCAATAATTTGTACTAAATCATCTTCTTTACAATTAACAACCGGGAATTTTTGTTCATATTCTTTTGTTTTAGAAATAAGATCATCGAGATTAGATGGATTCTCAATTTTAATTTTGTAACGAAGTGAATTCAATTCAAAAACAAATCCAACTCTTTCATATAGAGTTTTAGCTTTTGCAACAGCATCCAGTTTTATCGTTTTACAACCTTGAAATTCTAAAACCCTCATTGCTTCATTCATTAATTCCTGCCCAATTCCCATACCTCTGAAATTTGGATTGACAATAACATGACCAATTACGCCTATTTGACCAAAAGAAGCAGCTAATGTAATCCCTATCATTTCTGCTGTTTCATTATCAATTACAGCTATATACGTTGTATTAGGATTCAGCATAGTTCTTTTGATATCAGCTCTTGTTTCTCCCCAACCTGTTAAATCTATTAATCTGTAAACATCCTCAAAATCCTCTTGAGTTGCGATATAGAAATCCAAATTTCCAGTCATACGATTCAGCTCTTCTATAGTCTCTCTTATAATTCATTGAAATTAAAGATAAGATATGATTGATAAATTATTTCAAAAGTCTCTTCATAAAATAATTCAAATGTGTTTTGAAATTAAAATACTCCTCAATTGTTTTTCTCGCTTCAGAACCAAGGGCTTCCCGTAGGTTTTTATTCGAATACAAACCAGAAATCCAACGAATTAGTTCTGCCTTGTTCTCTGGTGGAACAATTAATCCATTTTGTGTGTGAATAATTAGTTCCTTTATCCCTGATAAATCCGAAGCAATACAGGGAAGCGAACAACTCATAGCTTCTATAAGAGATAAACCCAAGGCTTCTCTTTTTGAAGGCAGAATAAAACAATCAGCACTTGAATAAATATCTACAAGATCCTCATCAGAACTAACTGATGTAAAATGAAAACGTTTCTCTAGCTTATTTTTTGTAACAAGCTCTTCAAGATCCTTCTTGTATTGGCCTTCACCGACAATTAACACACGCATAGTTCGAAATGAATTATCTCGAGTAATCATCTCATTGTAAATTTCTGGCAAAACTGCTAATCCCTTTTCTTCAATGATTCTCCCGGCATATAATAGTAAAAAGGAATTATCAGAAATATCAAATTTCTCTCTAACATTAGTATTTGGGGTCAAACGTTTCTTAAAGAAATCAATATCAATGCCTACGTAATTAACTTTTGATTTAATACCCATTTTAGTCATATCAGTTTGAACGGATTTGCTAATTGCAAAAACTCCTTTGAACAAATTTTGAAAAGAGGTTAACACACTATAAAGGTTGCTTTCTTCACCTGAAGGTAAAATTAACTTCGAAGCAGGACTATGACTCCAGAAATAAAAAGAAGTAGTTGGAAAAGTATCATGGTTTTGCTTCAAGAAATAAAGAGCATAAGGAGTAATGAAATATGAATTATGAACATGAATGGCCTTTGGTTTATTTTCTTTAATAAACAAGTGGAATTCTTTTGCTAATTTCATAGCAGAATTTTCAATATCACTGGGTTTAAACAGATTATTTGAAAGAGTTTGTTTTTCTTCTTCTGAGGCATTATTGAATTTCTGAATTCGATCTACAAAATCTCCACAATCAAACCTTAGAATTTTAATACCATCTATTACTTCTTCCTTCTGTTGATTACCCTCAGTTTTTTGTGTAAGAATAATTGGTTCAATATTCAAATTTTTTAGAGCCTTACTCATTCTTCTCAAATAGGATTTTACTCCACCAATGTCATCTTTTGAGAAACGCTCAACAAAGAAAGCTATAATTTAAATTTCCTCCGGAGAATTATAACCAGTAATCAGTATTGAATAGGTTTTTCTTATTTATGAATTAAGACTGTTAATTAAAGGTTTATGTTTATGAGAAATTATTAACTGATATTTAGCAAACAGAAAAAAACATTATATCTTCTAATGGAAATAGAAATGTTAATGGAGAATAAGAGCATGGCAAAATTCAAAGTTTTTCTAACACGAAGAATTCCACAACCTGCAATAGATAAATTACTTGAGAGCAATATAGATTTAGAGTTAAATGAAGAAGATAGAGTACTAACGAAAGAAGAGATAATAGAAGGAGTGAAAGGAAAAGACGGATTAATTTGTCTATTGACTGATACCATTGATTCTGAGATAATGGATCATGCTGGACCTAAGCTAAAAATAATCGCAAATTATGCTGTTGGATACAATAATATTGACGTTCCAGCTGCTAATGCAAGGAATATTCCAATAACAAACACACCGGGTGTTCTAACTGATACAACAGCTGATTTTACTATGGCTTTATTATTAGCAATTGCTCGAAAAATTGTTATCAGTGATAAATTCACTCGAGATGGAAAATTCAAAGGATGGGGACCTTTATTGCAGTTAGGGACAGATGTTTTTGAAAAAACAATAGGAATAATTGGTTGTGGGAGAATTGGTTCTGCAGTAGCTCGAAGAGCAGCTAAAGGCTTTCAAATGAAAGTTAGATATTATGATACTAAACGTTTTCCTGAATTAGAAAAGGAATTAGGAATGGAATATTGTTCACTAAAAGAATTACTGAGAAACTCTGATTTCATTTCTTTACATATACCCCTGACAGATACAACAAAATATATGATTGGTCAAAAAGAAATTTCCATGATGAAATCTACTGCTTTTCTTATCAATACATCAAGAGGATTAATCATTGATGAAAAAGCACTTGTGAAAGCTCTAGAAGAAAAGCAAATTACTGGCGCTGCATTAGATGTTTATGAAAATGAACCTGACCTATCCCCAGGACTTAAAGAACTCGATAATGTAGTACTTGCTGCACATATTGCCAGTGCATCCATAGAAACGAGAACTAAAATGGGAATGATTGCTGTAGAAAATTTGTTGATTGGGTTGCAAGGGAAAATGCCGCCAAATTGCATCAATTCAATCATATATAAAAAAAACTGAAGGACAATTTTTAAATTTCAAGTGATATGTTGTTCAAATGATTGCTAAAAGCTCCAACAATTAGTTCGAAGAAAAAGCTAATAAATCTTTAGAACTAAGGGTAAGCAATCTAAAAAATATGTTAAAAGACTAGGAGTATAGAAAATCATGGCTAAAGCATATGTACTAATAAACTCAGAAATCGGTGGAGAACAAGAGGTTGTTGATCAGCTAAAAGCAATGAAGGAAGTAGTTGAGGTAAGTATTGTTTACGGAGTTTACGATGTAATCGTAAAGCTTGAAGCAGATTCCATGGAAGTTCTAAAGGAATTAATCACCTCTAAAGTTCGACACTTGAACAAAGTGCGATCAACGATGACAATGATTGCAAGTCAAGAATAGGTTTAATTCAAATTCTCAATAAAAGCAAAAGGAATTAATCATTCCTTTTCTATTACTTGAGATGCTTTATCTCAACTGTATTATTTTTCTTTGTAAATTTAATTGACAGAATCATATGTGAGAGAATGGACTAAGTGAATTCATTTACAAATAGAAAATAAAAAGAAAGGAAGAGTTTTCTTCGTTTATTTCTTGAGTACTCGGGATTCTGCTGCTATCATAGTCATTGTAGATCTGACTTTATTGAGATGTCTTACTTTTGTTGTAATATTTTCTTTAAGAAGTTCCATAGTTTCTGAAGTGATTTTAGCAACGATATCATATACACCGTATACGACAGAGACTTCCTCCACCTCTGGCATATCCTTTAGTTGTGCAATAACATCTTCTTCCCCACCAATTTCTGTATTAATTAATACATATGCACTAGCCACTTTTTTACCCACCAATAGTTCAATTTATTTTTAATTACATCATTTAAGGATATATAATAATAAAAATTCTTCTACTAACATATAGCACTATTGTGGACAAAGAAAGATGATATTTAAGTTCTCTCAAATTTAAATTAGATTTCAGTTGTTGCTAGACGATGTTTTATATAATCAAATTAATTTGTACATCTTTGTATTTCTTTGTGAAAATTAAAGAAGAAAAGAAACCTTCAATCTGTAATTAATCCTTATTTTTATTGTTCCGGTTTAAGCTCATATGAAATTTTTCAAAAATTTCGCGAAGACTCTCCCTAAAGTTTTTTAGCTTGTAAGTTTTAATATTCGATGGGAGGTATATACCTATCATCTAATTCCATTAGATTAACCAGAAACTTATAACAATTTTATAACCATTGTTCTCTATGATAAGAATATAGGAGGGAAAAATGCCTGAACAAGAAAATTAACACTTTTTTAACAATTATAATTGTTATTAGTTTACCTTATCTAGAACAATTAGATAATACAATATTCTCTGTACAATCAATATCACCCAGCAAAGAAGAAATTGCATATTATTGGGCGCCTATTTGGTATCAAGAAGTAGACGTAAGTTTTTCTGAGGCTGATTTTATAACTACTTTCAATTTTGATGGCAACTGGATAGGTAATGATAATTGGGAAAACTTGGAAAATAGCTCATATCCCGCTGGAATCTATTATTCAGTAGTTGAGACTGAAACTCATTGGTTTTTAGGATATTATGATTTTCATAGTCGTGATTGGACAGAAGTATTTATTTTACAACATGAGAATGATTTTGAGGGAATTTTAGTTGTAATTAAAAAAGAACCAGAACCATGGGGTGAATTTCTCTGTTTGATAACAGAATCTCATGGAGCTTTATTACCCTATACTGACAGTGATAGTTACCCATCGAATGCAGTAACTAATAGTCACAATACAATTAGGGGAGATGTTGAATTCGAATATATTGATACTTACAATATAAGTGTACCATTTAGTGGCCATGATCATCCAATAATTTATGTTGATAAATGGGGACATGGAGTGCACGCAGATAATCGATGGGAGATTAATGGATTCCCAAATGATGCTGGAATCATTTACAAACCATTAGGTATAAGTGAAGAACCACAAAAAAAAGTAAATTGTAATGTAAGTTATTCTCTAATTGATATTGATGTGTTTTGGGATATGAGAGGTGGACCTTATGGTGAAGGGCAAGCATTAGGTAGTTTTAACACAATGGATGGAGATAATTTTGGAGTAGATGCAGCTCAATTTCCTTGGGCATGGGATGATTCAAATGATGGGCCAACTTTTGCTGGCGAATTATTTTACAATCCTGCAGGTTTAGTTGATACGCATTTAAATGGCTTAGGAGATTTTAGTCATAAGTATCTCTATAATCCTTATGCAATACAATTGACTTTAGATGCTTACAAAGTAAACTGGGATTTAGATGATGAACATGATGCTACTGATGGTTATTTAAATCTCTATATGATGGATGGAGCAGGAAATTATGAGCATATAAATTATGGAGATGGCGTTCTAGATGGAAATAGTGGTAGTCAATTCAATTGGATAGGATGGGATATGGCCAACGGAATTTGGTTGGATATGCATCAGCAGATCCCAAAATCATTTTATGGTATTTTATATCCCGACAAACCATGGTTTGGATTACGAAGCAAAGATTGGGATGAATTTTCATCTGATCCTTGGTTAATGACAAAAGAGAAAACACATTGGTATGGTTCAAAAGGAATAGCTAGGATGGAAGGCGAGATAGTTCAAGAGATAGAGATTGGACAAACACATTTGGATTGGATAGGATCAGAACTCAATCTGACAATAAACCTAACAGTAAATGCCATGTTACCTCCACCAATTAGAAAACGAACAATCTGGTCATATTCAATTGGAGGAACAGGATTAATAATTGTTATAGGTTTCTTAAGTCTTAGAAGAAGAAGAAAAAAGAAAAATACTAAAAAAATTTTAGAAGGAGATTCAGGTCATAGCTAATTGAATAAAATTTTATATAATATAATCATCTTCTGCAAAAGATAAAATATAATACTTAGTGTAACAATATTTTCATGTTTGGGCAAAGTTTCATAAAGGGAAATCTTATTTCTATTTCTTTGCCTAAATAACGAATATAGGTATTGATTTGGAGGAATAACTTATTGCATAAAAGATTATTAATTCCAGGACCTACAGAAGTTAAATCTGACGTCCTAAAACAACAAGCGAAACCACTAATTGGTCATCGACCAAAGGAATTTACTGAACTTTATACAGGAATTTTCGACAAACTACAGAAATTCCATAAGACCAAACAGTGGGTTACTGTTCCAACTGCTTCTGGCACATTATTTATGGATATGACAGCACGATCACTTGTAAAAGAAAAAGCA
>JABLTI010000258.1 GCA_013166835.1 Promethearchaeati archaeon
AGCACTTTTTCAAGGTCAATTGGGACATGGATTTCTTTTCGTAAAAACGGTTTCACTTGAACAATAGCATATGGTTTATATTTTTTAATTGTTTTTCCAGTCAAGTCATCTATTCTGATTATTTTCCCAAGTTTTACTCCACTTTTATCTAAAGCAGTTTTTGATATGAAATTCGAATAACTCAAACAAACAAACCTCCTTTTATTGTGACAAATATACTGAATTAATATGTATTAATGATAAATAAAAATATGACTTTTTTAGGTGAAAAATTCGATTATTGTAATCCGCTTTAAGAAAACAATAAACAACTAATGCTTTACAACCAAGACAAAGAGTTTTTCATAATCTCCTTTTTCTTTTAGGAATAAGAACAAAAACGAATGCCAAAACAAGCCCGATATGAATAAAAAACAGACTTCTCTTTTGAGGGATTATATCCAAAGGAGGTAAAGTTCCGTATAAGATATTAGTTCCTTCATCAGAAATTGTCATAATAGTTTCATTAAAGACTACTGAGGATAACCACCAATAACCATAGATCAAGAAAGTATATTCACCATTAGGTAATGTTGTTAAATTTTGAGCTAAAATTGCTATTCGATAATTATATTTTGCACAAGTAATACCAGGATCAAAAGTACGCTGGCTGAACGCTGGCAAACCTACAATATAATCGGGCGCCAAAGTGTAATTGGTATCTTCAAAAACAGCAGTAACATTTGGCAGTAAATGTAAGTTATAGTATGGAAAAGCCAGAGTAATCTTTCTTATTCGAGGATTAAGAATCTCATAATCCAAAAGAAAATCAAACTGAGTGCAATTTTCGCACAATTCAGGACCAAGGAAAGAAGTCGAGCTAATTTTAGTTATTGCAGTATAGATTACTTTTCTTCTGTTAAAACTTCCTCTCACAGGATTAATATTGACAATTACTAACAAGAATATTCCAATTAGACAAAGACCTCTAAGCTTCCTTTTCATAATAAAACAAAGGAATGAGAGAAAAAAAACGTTTTCATCCACATTATTAAAAATAATAAACTTAAGACAAATTTCTAGGAATAATATCTTACTTTGCAACCAAGACAAAGAATTTTTTATCAAATTTACATGGATTATACTTTATATAGTCAAATACTTGGAGATTATAAATAAGACATTTTTTTGTATTAAAAAGACAAATATAAGAAAATCTTTTTCTGCCTTAAGAGACGTTATATACATGGTGAAATAATTGGGGAAGGATTTCTTTCACTCCAAGATTTTCAGATTGAGTATTATTATAATTCTACCAATTTCATTGTTACTTGGAATAGTAGTACCTATAACAATATCAAATTTCTCAAATTATTCTCTTTATTGATGTTCCAGATATTGGCGGGAAAGCAATTGCTCATTCTGTTTTTGTAATAAAAAGCAAAGGTCTAAGAGATAATTGGGATTTCTTTGATAACATGAAGGGGAAGGGAACTGATTTTAAGGTAGATTTGCATTCTATGGATTTCATCTTCATAATCAATTCAGATTCAAATGGAAATGGTAAATGGGATGATTTCAATTTAAGACTAACTATTCCAAATAGTGAAACCAATCAAGAAGGTAAAAGTTATCATTTTGGCGATGAAGCTAGT
>JABLTI010000048.1 GCA_013166835.1 Promethearchaeati archaeon
CAATTTGCTGGAAATCAATTTGTGGCTTGTTCCAAGTGTGGAGCGATTTATGCTACGGTTGATATTCTCGAGGAAATTAAAGATGAATTCGAGTTAATCGACTCGAAAATAGTTTCTCTATGTCCTGTGTGTAGAAGAGAACAAGTTGGGGAGGATTATGTGAATCTAAGTAAATACCTTATCTCAGCTAATCTAGCAACAGAGGAGGAAGTTAAATGATTTTCGATGAAACTGCGTGTTATATTTGTGCTAAATGTACTAGTGGGTGTCCAACAGCTGTCTATGATCCTTCGTTCAAACCACATGTAATTGTTGCCCGATCAAAAGTGGATAGAGATGAATTATTGAATGATGAAAATATGTGGTATTGTGTTTTATGCAAAAGATGTGAGCGTCGCTGTCCACAAAATGTCTCTCCCCTTCTAATTGTAACAGAGCTAAAGAATGAAAGCTACAAATGTGCGAAAGCACATGTTCCAAAAGGATTCGAGGTCTTGAGCAGACTTCTTAGAGAAACAGGCTTATCTTCTAAGGAAGAAATTATCATAACCGAAGATTTTGATGAATATAATCGAGAAGAGATAGGATTACCACCTCTTCCGAAAGTTAATACGAAGGCTATTACAGAAGCCTTAACTGAGCTTGGCTTTTTCGATACCGGATGTGAAGACAAGAAAGCCAAAGCAGGAACTACGGAGGAATAACCATGGACAAAGCCTATCTTTACTTAGGGTGTAAAGTACCTACTTCCCAATATGCCTTTGAGTTATCTGTTCGAACAATTATAAAAGAGCTAAATCTACCAATTGAAGTACAAGAAGAATTCAATTGTTGTGGTTTTCCATTTATATCATTAGATAAAACTGCCTGGCTTTATCTTGCAGCCAGGAATATGGCTGTAGCCGAAAAAGAAAAAAGAAATCTTATTCCCATATGCAATGGTTGCTTTTTATCTTTCAATGAAGCAAGAGCAGAATTACTTGTGGATTCGGAAGTACGTAAGAAGATAAACAAGCAATTAGCCAAAGAAGGTCTCACATTTAAAGGAAAACTAAGGATTGTTCATCTTGTAGATGTCTTTTACGAAGCTCGAGAGGAAATAAAAGCAAAAGTAACTAAAGAATTCTCGAAAAAGAAAATTGCTGTACATTTAGGTTGTCATGGCGAGGAAGAACGTGGCGAAGAACAAATTGATGGAATTCCTCGATTAGAAAAAATGATGACTATTATGAAAGATATTGGATTAGAAACTGAAGCATATCCTACTCTTCATGAGTGCTGTGGAGCAGGTGGCATCATATCAGAACATGAAATGCCATTTAGAATGACTGGTAACAAACTTACTGAGCTCATGGAGATGGGCTATGAAGGAATGGCAACTATTTGTCCTTTCTGCCAAAGTCAATATGAAACAAAACAAGCTGTTATCTCACAGATAATTAAGAAGGAAGTGAAACTTCCAGTTTATTATCTCACACAACTTATGGGGATGGCTTGGGGTTTAGATGAAGAATCACTAGGATTACACCTAAATTCATCCCATACACAATAAATGAACAAGTAATATATCAGAGAAAGTTAAATAATTCTTGCAGAGTAGTAATTGTTTTGAAATTATGATCCGGATCTTCAAAAACAACCATTTGCTTTTCTCTTCTGATTATTAGTACATTTATGTTATGTTTCATTGGACCAAATCCATCACCCATTACGTCATCCCCAATATGAAGTATTTCTTCTGGTTTTAATTGTGACAGATCTAATAAAACTTGATAATTATCAGTCTTTTCTGTAAAATATTTGTCAACAGTTATGATTTCTTCAAAAGAATCAAGAATACCTGCTTGGTCTAACAATTCAGTTATATCATCTGAATGATTTCCAGATAAAATATAGACCATCTTACCCAGTTGTTTCAATCTAATTATAGTCTCAACAACATCATCATAGAGAATTTTTTTTTGTGTTGAAAAAATCTTTTCTACTAACCAATTTTTTAATTCTTCCAAATCATCTCCAGAATATGTTAAATCAATCATATCTACTCTAGCTCGATTATATTCCTTGAGGAATTGTTCTCTTTCTTCTTTTGGAAGTGTTCCATATTTGCTAAACCTATCTACTAAATGCTCAGGCATATTTTTTCGCAAATAAATTGAGTGCTGTAAAAACTCTTCTACTGAGACATTTATCCCTTTCTGAGCAAGTAGTTTAGGAACAAAATGATGTGTTAATGGCGTAACATGTGATATTGTCCTATCAAAATCAAAACTTATACATTTAATCAAATTATTATCCTCTAATTAATCAGTAAACTAATTCATTTCATTAATTTTGTTTAAATTTTCGCTTTACTCGCCAACTTGGTTTCATCATTTTCTTCTCTGGGTCTAGAAAGACAAGACTATCAATTACTGCTTCTTCAGGAGTTACTAGATATTTAAAACCGAGTTTTTCTAATTTTTCTGTATTATAGATGTATGTTTTTCCAACATATTTAATCGTGATTGGAGAAAGTGCAGTTTTAATTAACTTTATCTTTGGAAAAATTTTATGTAAAACACGAAGTAAAGGTAAAAGTGATTTGAAGAACCAAAATGTGATTGAAAATTTCGGTTGTCTCCTTTGGTAATAATCAGCAATGATATTCATAATTCTTCGATAAGAGATTGGTTCATGAGCAATATTATAAACTTCTCCTGAAATATCTCCAGTATACTCAGCTAGGAATATTTGCCCTCTTGCAATATCTCGAGCAGAAGTAATTGCAAACAAATGTTTCCCACGATTAATTAGTTTCGGAAGTAGTCTGTATCTCATTACTTGTACCATAGATGGTATTGTTTGTCTGTCACCCGCCCCGATTATTGGCCCCAATCTGGTAATAATGATTGTTTTATTTGGATTCTTCTTTGCATAGTCCCTAACAAGATTTTCAGCTATTCTCTTCGTTACTTGATATGGTTCTCCCTCAAGCTCACCTAATGGACTGTTTTCATCTAAATTATAGTATCTTTTTTTCCCATTGAATGCTTGATACACTGCAATTGAGCTTGTATAAATGAAGCATTTTGCTTCTGATTTAACAAAAGCATCAAGCATAATTCTTGTACCTAAAACATTTGGAGCATACATTTGATCATATGTTTGATTCAGAAGAATGTTTGCTGCGATATGAAACACAAAATCTATACCGTTTGCCATCACGTCAGTTATAGTATCACTATCTTGTAAATCACCTTTTATTATGGTGACTCCTGATAGTTTCAGTCTATGAGCTTTCTTTGGGTTCCTTACCAGGCAAATAATATCAGATGGGGTTGTTACACTTAGTTTTTTATCAGCTAGAATATGCTCTACAACATGCATACCAACTTGCCCAGTTGCTCCTGTAACAAACACTTTTGCCATAGACTATCCAACGTTTTGTTTTATTAGAGCGAATAAAAAAATCGCTTGAATGAAATGTAAATTTAGTTGTCTTGAACTTTAATAAAGTTTGTATATTTTACCCATACAGTTTATGCAGAGTTTCTAGGATATATTCAATATGTTCTTTTTCGATTCCATAATGAGTAACAAAGCGAAATATGGTATCCCAACGACTGCTTGTTATAATATTGTGTTTCGCCAAATCAGCTTTAAATTGTTTACCTGTTATTTTTAAACCACTTATATCGGTGAATAAAATATTTGTTTCACAGTCTCTTGTTGTTATACCGTTAATCTCTTCCAATCCTTTTTTCAGTAATTGTGCATTTTTATGATCGTCAGCTAATCTGTTAATCATACTATCTAATGCAACGATTCCTGGAGCAGCAATAATTCCTACTTGCCTCATTCCTCCACCTAACATTTTCCGAGTTCGTAACGCTTTATCTATAAATTCCTGACTACCAACTATCATAGATCCAATAGGACAAGCTAATCCTTTACTTAAACAAAACATTACGCTATCAGCCCCTTTTACGAGTTCGCTTACTGGAACCCCAAGTGCAATTGCAGCATTGAATATTCGTGCACCATCAACATGTATTTTTAGGTTTTTTTTCTTGGCAGCAGAAAAAATATCATTCAACTCAGTTATTTTCCAGGGTTTTCCTCCTGCCATATTATGTGTGTTTTCAATTGTAACTAGAGAGCTAATTGGATAATGAACATCAGGACTTCTTACTAAATCGTCTAACATCTCTGGTGTAAGTAAATAATCATTCTTCCCAGAAAACGTTCGAAGCTGTAAACCACCAATTACAGCAGATGATGCAACCTCATGCAGAAAAATATGTGAATTCTTTTCTAAGATAACTTCATCTCCCTTATTGGTTTGACTCACTAAACCACAAATATTCCCCATAGTTCCTGAGCTAACAAAAAGAGAAGCTTCCTTACCTAGGAGTTTTGCTGCCTTCTCTTGCAGTTCTATTACAGTTGGATCGTCACCAAATACATCATCCCCTAGTTTTGCATTTTTTATAGCTTCCATCATCTCTTCTGTAGGATGAGTTACAGTATCACTTCTTAAATCGATTTTTTCTTTTATCATTTGCATCACTTTTATCTAATAAGACAAATTTAGTAATTATTCTATATAATACTTTTATAGATTATGTGAGTTATCTATATGTCTAGAAAAAACTTTAAAGCATTAATCGTCTAAAGTATCGAGTATTAATAAAAATTGAGTTATTATATAGAGTTTGAGGGTAATTCTAATGCATAAGCTTGACAAAACAGATCTTCGGATTTTAACTACACTTTTAGAAGATGCTAGAACAAGTTACGCTGCTTTAGCCCGAGAAACTAATTTGACTATTCCATCTATTAAAACCAGAATTCAAAAATATATTGACACTGGTTTGATTGAGAAGTTCACAATAATCTTAGATGAACACATGATTATGAAAGGTACATCTATGACTTTTCTTCTAAAAGTTAAACCAGGTGATTTAGACAAAATTTCTAAAGATATCTATGAGAGTCCTTACATAGCAAATCTAACCATAACTTCAGGTCACTATAATCTGCTTATTGTTACTCATCCAATGAGTGACAAAGACAAATTAGAATTCATTAAGGCAGTAAATTCACTCCCAGGAGACTCGATTATAGAGCTTGTTTCATCAATTAATCTTGAGACTTTCTTGTGCAAACCTATTGAATTGCCAAAAACACCAGTCAATCTACTAATACGATGTGATTATTGTCATAGGGAATTTTCTGGTGAAGTATTTTCAAAAGCTGTTCTTGGTAGAAAACGGTATTTCTGCAGTCCCATTTGTCAAGAAAAATATGAGGAACGTGCTAAGAAATATATTCGTGGGGAATTATTCCAGCACCCAGATGAAGAAAAAGCAGCTGAAAAATAAATAGATACTTTATCTCGAATTTTTTTTCTCGCCAAAAGAGGTTTATATGTTAAAGACATTTATTACTTCACAGGAGATATCGCGTATGGTGAAGAAGGACAAATTTGACGCGATCTTTTTTGATCTCGATGATACTTTATTTAATAGCTCTCTTATGTCACAAACCGCCAGAAGAAATGCAATTCGTGCATTAAAAGAAGCGGGAATAGAGCTTGATGAGGATACAGCTTTTGGCATTTTATTAGATATAGTTGGCAAATATGGTTCAAATTACAATGAGCATTTCAATCGGTTGATTGAGGAACTAGGATATGAAGTACATCCAAAGCTTATTGCTGCTGCAGTTGTTGCCTACCATAACACAAAATTTGGATTACTCCGCGCCTTTCCAGGAGTGATACTAACTTTGCTAACTTTAATGAAATCAATCAAAATTGGAATTATTTCAGATGGAATTAAATTAAAACAATGGGAAAAACTAACTTATCTAGGTATACAGCACTTCTTCGATGTTGTTGTTATCAATGATTTACCTAGTCAGTGGAAACCATCAGTTTTCGGATTTAAGGTTGCTATGAAAAAATTAGAATTAACTGATCCATCTCGAATTATCTATGTTGGAAATAAAACAGCAACTGACATTTTAGGTGCTAACAATATGGGAATCGTTAGTGTTTTATTTGATCCAAATAAGTATGTTGATATTGAAAAACTTTCTAAGAAAGAAAAACCCAAATTCGTGATTCACAAATTTACTGAAGTGGCAGAAATTGCTGGCTTTAAACAAATCATGTGGAGATTTAGTTAAAAAATGAAGTGAAGGGATGAAAATCCCTATTGTTTTTGTTTATGGATGGAAAGTGAGGGGGGAAATTAATCCCCGGTTCACCTATTTCACATATTTTTAATAAAAGCAAAAATGAATTGATCATTAGGCTTTACCAATAAATGGTTTAGCTTTTGATCCATCGCTGCATGTTGGAACTTCCATTGTTTTTCCACAGTCTGGAACAACACAGATCAATTGGTCACCTTCGAGTTCCATCGATTCTCCACAGCAAATAGGCCATTCAATAATTGATCCATCTGGGCATTTGAATTGGAGTTTCATTTCTGATTCTTGCGCTTTAGTTTTTGTTTCTTGTAGTTTTACGCCTTTTAGATCATCTTCTGATACTTGCATATCTTTATCTGACATTGGTAGATAAACACCATCCTTCCCTATTGGGACTCTTGATAGTTATTTAATATTATGTTATTGACAATTGAAATATAAAATTAATTCAAAGGATTATATTGTCGAGACAAAAATAAGGAAAAAAGGTTGAAAAATTGTCTCAACCTGTTCATTCAACAATAAAAACTAACTTGTTAGATATTTTAGAGCTGTTAAGGAAAGAATAGCACAACCTAATGGAAGGGCATCCTCATCAATATCATACTTGGGATTATGACCTGGATGGATTATTCCTTTATCCTCATTTCGAATCCCTAACCAGAACATAGCTACCGGAAGACGATTATTTTCACTAAATTCATAGAAATCTTCAGCACCCATTGTTGGATTTTCCGCTAAGAGAACTTTATCTTCGCCAAACAAAGCTGATGTTGCTTCCTTTATTAGAATGTTTAATTCAGGACTATTATATCCCGGTGCATATCCTCTTTTTATGCCGGGAGTGATTTTAGCTCCAAAGGCTTTAGCTACACCTTCAGCTATTCTTTTCGCACTTTCAAAAGTTGCATCTCGTACTTCTTGTTTTAAAGCTCTAATTGTTCCTGTCATGTGAGCTGTTCTTGGAATAACATTATAGACAGTACCAGCGTTAAAAGTTCCAATTGTGAGAATAACTGGATTTACTGGATCAGTATTTCTTGATGAAACAGTTTGAAATGCAGTAACAAGATGTGAACCAACTACAATGGGATCTATTGTTTCATGTGGAGAAGCTGCATGACCACCTTTTCCTTCTATTTCAAACATTATTTTATCAGCACTTGCTGTAAAACTCCCATCTTTTACTTCAATATGTCCAATAGCTACATCATCAGCCATATGGAGAGCAATAACTGCTGATACATCTGGATTTTTGAGAGCCCCTTCTTGAACCATTGGTTTAGCACCACCAAGACCCTCTTCTGCTGGTTGAAAGATTAATTTTACATTTCCCTTTATTTTATCTTTCATTTTAACAAGTATCTTCGCGACTCCGAGTAGAATAGCAGTATGAGCATCATGACCACAAGCATGCATTTTTCCATCATGTTTTGATTTGTATGGAACGTCATTTTCTTCCTGCATTGGTAAAGCATCCATATCTGCACGAATACCAATAGTTTTTCCTTCACCACCAGTTCCTTTTATAAGACCAATGACGCCAACTTTTGCTACATTTGGAGTGACTTCTATACCTAATTCTTTTAATTTCTCAATAACAAATTCAGAAGTTTTCACTTCTTCAAACCCTAATTCCGGGTACATATGAAAATGTCTTCGATATTCAATTACTTCTTTCTCAATCTCTTTTGCAATTTTCCATACTTCATCTTTCATTTTGCTGACCAACTATCAAAATAATTCATTTACTTAATTATCCAAATCGGATTTGCAAGAATGAGAATAAATTCCCTTGTATTAAATTATTTCCTTCGAGTTTGATACTTTTTTATGGTATGCATTAAAGCCTTTTCAATATCAATCTCTAAACCTCTACCTAATGCAATGACAGCAAAGAACAAATCTCCGAATTCTTCTTCCAATTTTTCTTTAGTAGTGGATTTTCCAGGATGTAAGCCTGCATCTATTTGTAATTCCTTCGAAAATTCTCCTAGTTCCTCCATAACTGGTTGGAGCAACCATTCTTTAGCCCAGTAACCTCCTAAAGAATCAATTAAAGCATCTACTTTCTCACAAATAATCTGCAACTCTGTCATTTAGATCAAGTTGTTAAAAGTGATTTATAATGAATAAATGTTCCTTATCATTTATGAAAAATGAATCTACTTAGCTTTATTCTGTTTGATATTCAGAGGCACTTACTAACCAGAATGTCTCCTTTAGAAATACTAAACCTTCTTCAAGATATGAATCACGTATCTTTTCAAATTTTGTTTCATCTATTTCTTTCTTTTGAAGCTTTTGAAGTACTTTTAATTCTGTTTTAATGATATCTACAAACTTGAACATTCCTAATTCTTCAGCTAATTCTACTGCTTCAGTTAACTCTTCAATTCCATCCTCTATTTCATTCTTATAAGTTAAAACTTTTGCTAGAACTTTCTTTGTATACATTGTTAATGGTAAGAACTCTAAATCAAGTGAAATAAAGAGCATGTCATCCATAGATTGTAGAATTTCTTCGAGAACCAAGTCATCCTTACTTTCTAAAAACTTCATGAATAAGACTACAGCTTTTTCTACTAATATCAACGCCATTGTTAACGGTGAAGGAAAATCTTGTGCCTGCTCAAAGACAATTGCAATTAACTTTTCTGCTTCGTCTAATTCTCTCTTTTGAATCAAAAATCTAATTCGTGATATCAATGCCTGAGCATTTTCCTCTTTTGAATTATGAATTGATGCAAAGAGATCAGCTCTACTCATATATGATTCTGCTAAAGGTAATTTGTCTAAAGCAGTTGAGATTTCAAATAACCAATTCAAAATATCAAAATAAATATCATCTTTTCTATTGAGTTCCATACAGTAATTCAATGCAATTTCAAATTCACTGAAAGCTGAATCTAAATTACCAACTAAGGCATTTAATTGTCCGAGTTTCATTCGTTCCATTAATAAATCATCAGCAGAATAGCCAAGTTTTTCTTTGAAAATTGTTGATTTGCTTCTATTTTCAACAGCCGACCAGAAATCTCCTGAAATGAAACTTACATGTGCTAAACCATCATAAATTGAAGGTAATAAATAATCAAAGTTGTTTTCTTTTGCAATTTTCAAGACATTGTTAAAGGTTTCAGCAGATTCAGCATACTGACCTCGTTTATAGGCTATTCGTGCTAGAGAAGTAAGAGCAACTGCCATCCCATAATAATCAGTCATTTTTTCAGAGATTGAATAAGACTCGTTGAAATATTGTTCTGCCTTGTTTTGTTGGTCTTGAAGTTCTGCAAGCTTGGCTAATCTTGAAACGCAGGCAGATACACCAATCTGATCTTTAAGCATTTTATAAGCTTCTTTTGCTCCGAGATATGATTTTTCAGCTCGTTCATATTCTCCTTTTCTTTCCAAATATTGCCCTTTAATGCGTATAGCTTTTGCTTCTAATGCTGGAAATTTAATTGTCTGTAATGTTGCGAAAACTTTATTCAAATAATTATCAGCTTCTTCAAGATTGGAAGACAAAACATACGCTTGAACTAAATCTAATTCATAATGGGCAATCCAATATTGATCTGGAATTTTCTTTGCGAGTTCATATATTGGCAAAGTTTCTTCTAGTATCTCTTTAGGGGCAAGTTGCTGAGCATTAATCCTACATTTAATCAGGTAAGCTGGCATGAACATATGTTCAAATCCGGGAATTTTACCTTGATTCGCTTCTTTAAACTCATCAATTTTTTCCATAATCTCTGCTAATTTTTCCTTTCCCTTTATCCCACTAATAGAGTATAATTGAGCTAGAATACCTAATAATTCAATATATAGTAGATAATCATTATCTTGTTCTGTAATTTCCTTTATTCGCTCAAGTGCCTTAATTGCATCTTCTATATTTCCTTGAGCAGCCATCGTTAATGAATGCCAAATTCTAGCTCCATGGTTATGGGATTCTTTTTCTTCAAAGTACTCAGTAGCAAAGTAATCATAATCTGAGAGAAAATATGCAACCTTAGAGGCTAAGTACCAAATTTCATAATCATCAGGAGGTAATGTTGGAGATTTTGATATTTTTAGAAAACGATTTAGGAATGTTTTAGTGTCTGTAGAGTCTTGATCAAGTCTCTCAAACTGAAATTCAATAGTATCTAGAGATTCTTTTGTTAATCGGGATTCATGTAATTGAAAGTCTTTTGGAAGTACCACTTTTTAACCTCTATAAGGTATTTCTTAGTAATCTATTATAGCCTAAAAAACAAGATTCCTATTATATGGATATTTCTTAGGGTTTCTTAGAGTATTTAATTTATGGTGCGGACTTTATTAAAGTTTATTTTTAAACAAAAAGTATCATCAAATGTATTTATATAGCAAGAAATCACTTTATCAGATAAATTTCCCTATCTAAAAGATAATAAGGAAGTTTTACAGTTTTTTCTATAATGAAAAAGCTTTTTCAAATAGTATGATAACAAGTTCTCGGAGTTTGGTGAATAATTATGAGTGAAGAAGCTAGCAATCTCAGTCAAAAGCAACTGGAAAAATTGATTAGTAAAGCTAAAGAAATGGGTTATTCCAATCTGGCATTCTTTATAGATGATCTTGACATGCTTTTGCGTTCTGCTAACTTATTGAAGCAAAAAGATATGAAATATTTTGAATTAGAGAATTTAATTACCCTCTTAATTAACAAGGATATCAGCCTCGGCATGGCGCCACGAATGATTAGTATGGTGTCAAAATATTCTGAAAGAAATGAGGAATTAGAAACAGAAAATGCTTCTATGAAGCAGTCAAATATCACCATGCAAAGTAAATATCAGACAGCTGAGACACAAGTAAAAGAGCTTCAAAAACAAATCAAAGAATTGTCAGCTGGTGCCAGGTCTGATGCAAAAATAAAAGAAGAAAGTATAAAGCTCTCTGAAGAAAACAAGTACCTAAAAATTACTAATAAATCACTATCTGACGACCTTAAGAAAACTAAAGAAAAATTAGACAAAAAATTAGAGGAAGCAAATAATCTTGAGGTAGAGAATAGTCAATTAGAATTGAAGATGAAGGATCTTCAAAGAGAACTAAAAGAAGTTGATCTAGAATTAACTGACGAAAAGAAGAAAGTTAAGGGTAGAGATGAGACTAGAAAGAAAATTGAAGATTTAATTGAAGAATTAGATGAATTGTATCCAACAACTGATGATCCCTTTAAGAGAGAATTCATTGCATTTATGGGAGTAGAACTTTCAGAAATCGCTGATAATAGGAATATAACTAGACAAAAAATTCTCAATCAAATAGCAATTCATGCAAGAGAAATTGAGAAAATCTTTGAGCCAAGAATGGCTACTATGCAACCAACGGTTCGTACACCTATGAGACAACCTACTCAAGTAGAAACTCCTGTTGAGACCACACCAGTCAAAGTAGAACCTTTTGTAGAAGAAGTAAAGGAAGTAATTCCCGAACCTGTTAAAAGGCAACCAATTAAAGAAGAACCTGTTGCTGAATTGGTTGAGGATATTGATGACAATGATGTAGGAAATAGGTATGTAAAACCAAGTGAATTCCTTAAAGGAAAAAGCATTCATTCAGGTGAAGCAAAAGAAGAAGCACCTAAAATTGAAGTAAAAGAAGAGGTTGTTGCAACTACAGCACCAGTTGAAAAAACAGAGGAAAAAGAAGAAGAAATTGCTATTCCAACACCAAAACCTGTTTCAATTCCCAAGAAAAAGAAAAAAGGAAAAGCTGAACCAATAGACAGAACTCCAAGTTCAGATCTAGTGAAAGTTTTCGATGTTTTCATTAAGTATCTTGAGGCTATAACTGACAATAGCTCATTCAACGATTTGTGTGATAAGCTTATCGAAGAGCTATACGAACATGTAGGTTCTCCTGGAATGACTAAAGTCTATAAGATCAAGAGTGGTGGAGTTAAAAGAAAACAAATGCTAATTGATCTTATTAAGAAATGGCAAGTAAAATTACCTGAGATGTAAGAAAATAATGTTTCAGAGAGAAGAGTTTCCTCTCTCTCAAACTCGTTTATTTTAAATGTGAATATCACCAATTAGATTTAATGCATGTGCTGACATACCTGCATTATCAAATCGTATTCTCACCTGTCTAGATTTACTCTTTCCATGTATACCAGTGACTACCCCTTTAGCTGTGGCTTCACTATCAGGAAATTCAAGAACGAATTTCTTGCCTATCAATGCTTTATGATTACAATCATCTAATATTTTAGCAATAGCTTGATTGGTTGTTTGCAATCTATTATTTCTTCGATAACTTAGAATCTGAGCTTTTATAATTTTTAATTTTCTAGATCTAGGTTTTGCTGTGGTTGTTGGTTTTTTGGTTGTAGTTTTTGCTGCAGGTTTCTTGGTAACTGGTTTTTTAGCTGTTGTTGTTGGTTTCTTAGGTGTAGGTTTCTTTGCAGCGGTTGTTGGTTTCTTTGTAGAGGTTTTAGCACCAGTTGGTTTCTTCTTTGTTGCTTTTGTTGTTTTCTTCGGAGGAGATTTTTTACTTGTTGCTTTTTTTGCTGTACTTTTTGCAGCTTGTTTTTTAGCTGTTGTTTTCTTGGTTGTTGGTTTTTTGCTTTTTTCAGACATAAAAATCACATTTTAGTATTCTCTAATTTAGGGGACAAAGGGTCTACTCAAAAAGGTTTTCGCTATATTTGAATATTCAAAAAATATTCAGTAATATCTCTTGATATTAATTATATGTCTTGATCTTTTTCTTCGCCTTTGAAATGATTCTCTACTGCCAATAGTGTTCTTTCTAGGGCTTCAAGAAATTCCTCAATTTCCTTCTTTTTAATTGAAATTACCCGACCAGATTGATGAACGAGAGTATTTCGCTTTTTACGAATTGTATCAAATGCTTTTTCTTCTTTTTCGGAAATCATTCCCTTTTCTTTTAAGAATTGAAGAATCATAGAAAAATTATTGTAAATTTCAATTGGGGCATCAAATCTATCTATAAGACTCTTGAACAATTGTTCTGTTGATCTAAACAGAAATACTAAAGCTGTTGCATGTTCTTCTTCCGATATTTTATCCCACAATTTCAATCGATTTTTTACATATTCAATATCTGTTTTGAGAGAGTTTACTTCATGTTCATAACTGAAAACATCTCGAGCAATCTCATAGATAGGGCTATCAAAAAACCTATCTTTTATTATCGCGGTTTGCTTTGCTGTTACCTTTAATTCATCTAGAATTGGTTTATAGATTCTCCAAGCTTGTTGTTTAGCAACTTGATTTCTTGAATAGACTCTCAATGCCTCACCAAGAGACTCAGAGAATTCTTGCTGATAAATTGGATCTATTCTTCTTGAGTGTTTTCTTAATAAGCGATCCCCAACAAGGCTTTCAATAGGAAATTGACTCAAAGCACGAATGTAATTACTTTGCTTGATTCGCTCTTCTTCATCAATATAGATAACAATTGGAAGTGTTTCTAAGATTAACTTCCTAAGACGACCAATGGAATATATTGCTATGATATTACTAAGAATTATGAAAATAATAAAGAGTGAAGCAAAAATAGCCACATTTATTGGATTATCAATTTTATCGATTATAATGAAATCAAATGAAATTTCTCTAAAATGAAGAATTACTACTCCTACAAAATTTGCTACAGAAAAAATTGCCCAGATAACTGAGAAAAGAAGCAAAGATTCAAAGCTGCTAAGTAGGTTTTCTTTTTTACTTTCCTTTGTTCTACTGACGTAAGAGTCAATGTATAATCCTCTTACTTCTTTTACTAATTGTGGAATTAATTTTTCCTCTATGGATTTTTCAATTTTAACTTTTTGTTTTGTGGATACTCCATCTACATCATCTGAAAAAATAAACAAAGAATCAACATTCTTCTTTAAACTTGTTTCATACTCTTTTCCAATTCCACAGATAAAATAGATGAACATTGGTGATATTATATAGAAGAAAAGAGCCGGAGCAATGAAGATTAGAATCCAAATGACTAAGTAAATCAACCATGTGACATCAAGCTTAACACCTCTTAATGCAGTATAAATTGCAAATACTAAGAATTCCAAGATTAGTGGTACGTAAACCCCAAGTAGGAATCTTTGATTGAATAATGCATTTGTAACTCTTTGTCTTGAGAAGCTCATGATTTTCACTAGCATACATACTAGAAAAGTAATTTAATAATTCTTCTTTAATGTTTATTGTAATATAGTATAATTGAATAGCTGGTCTGGTGATTAAGATACATCCAAAAAATTCCTTTATTAAAAATCATCAATCTCTGCTAGAGGTAGATTTTGATTCACAAACAATAGAAGCAAGAAAAATTGCGTTGGAATTATTAAATGAAGGAATAAAAGCAGCAGATCCAATAAAAGCAATTCATAACTCTGTCAAACTGGTAAATGATGAAATCAAATTTATTAGTGGAAGTTGTTTTTTGCTCAACGATTTAAACAAGATATTCGTTATTGGAGCAGGTAAAGCTACAGCAAAGATGGCTGAGGGATTAGAAGAAATTCTTGGTCAGCATATATATGCAGGACAAATCAACGTTTCAGAAAATTCAGTAAAGCAGAAACTCAATTTGAAAAACATTCAATATAATATCGCGGGTCATCCTTTAGTGACTAATGGAACAATTTCTGGAACCAAGAAGATTTTAGATTTGATTAAGGGATTATCAGCAACGGATTTAGTTATATGTTTGATAAGTGGTGGAGGATCTGCTTTACTCGAGATACCAGTAGAAGGAATAACTCTAGAAGATTTGAGTGAGTTATTTCACATACTAACAGAAGCTGGTGCAACAATACATGAATTGAATGCAGTTAGAAAACACATTTCTAAAATCAAAGGAGGAAAATTAGCTCAAATAATCCAACCAGCAAAAGTTATCTCTCTAATAATCAGTGATGTTATAGGTGATACTTTGGATACTATTGCTTCAGGTCCAACCGCTCCTGATTTAACAACTTGGTTTGGTACAGAACAAATTATCAACAAATATGAAATAATGCATAAATTACCGCTTTCAGTTCAGCAAGTAGTTAAACAAGGATTAACTAAAGAGGTTAATGAGACTCTAAAACCAGATAATTCTACTTTTGCTAACGTTGAGAATATCATTATTGCATCTAATGCAAGATCATGTGATTTAATGAAAGAGTATGCGATTCAAAATAATTTTTCATCATCAATTATATCAACTAATGTCTCAGGGGAAGCAAGAGACATAGGCAGAGAATTTGCAGAGAAGATAAAGAGTATGAAAAAAAATACTGTTTTGTTAGCAGGAGGAGAAACAACAGTTACAATTCAAGGGAAAGGATTAGGAGGAAGAAATCAAGAATTAGCACTAGCTGCTAGTCAAGTAATTGCAGGGACAAAAGGTATTGTAATAGCTTCTATTGGATCTGATGGAATTGATGGACCAACTGAAGCAGCAGGTGCATTAGTTGATGGTTATACAGTTTTATCAGGATCCAAAATGGAATTAGATATAGATGATTTCTTAGAAAACAATGATTCATTTAATTATCTCAAACAAACAAATAATTTGATCATCACAGGTTCAACCGGTACTAATGTAATGGATTTAATAGTAATAGTAAAAACTGGAAGAAAAAAAGCTAATTTGTAGCTCTATGCTTATATTAGCAGACTTTTATATAATAAAAGAACAAGGTATGGTTATTTCCAAGGATTTTTGTATGAAATCCCCGAATATTACATTTGCAAATAATGGTAAATATATAAGAGAGTTGCAAGTATAGAATATCGAGCGTGGTCGAAAGTTGTCAAATTCATCGTTGTACCAATATGCATCTAAATATGCACAAAAAGCATATGATCAAGATAAAGCTGGAAATTATAAAGCAGCTCATCAAAATTATTTGAAAGCTGCGGAAGTTCTTCAACAGCTTATTGGTTTTACAAGTAATCCCCAATTAAAGAATATGTACTATATTAAAGCTAAAGAGTACCTCGCACGTGCTTCTGAATTGAAAGATCAAGGATTACAGAGAGTAGATAGTGGAGGAAGAAAGAAAGGTTCTAAAAAAAGTAGCAAAAAAGGTCCTGATTCCGATACTGATGAAGAAGAGGATGAATTAGAAGAAGCAATTTCTGAAATAATTGTTGTTGAAAAACCAAATGTGAAGATGAGTCAAGTAGCAGGATTAGAAGAAGCGAAAAGAGCTTTGAGAGAAGCAATCATCCTTCCTATGAAACGTCCTGATTTATTTAAAGGAGCAAGAAATCCTTGGAGAGGAATTTTACTTTTTGGTGCACCTGGTACTGGCAAAACACTATTAGCTAGAGCTGTTGCTACTGAAGTAGATGCAACTTTCTTTAATGTAAGTGCATCTAGCATCATTTCAAAGTGGTTAGGGGAATCAGAAAAATTGGTCACACAATTATTTGAAACAGCTATTGATAAACAACCATCATTGATTTTCATTGATGAAGTAGATAGTATTGCTTCTGCTCGTGGTGGAGGAGAGCACGATGCTATGCGCCGTGTGAAAACCACATTAATGACACAAATGGATGGAGTAACTACAAAGAAAGAAGATCGAATTGTGGTCATTGGTGCAACAAACCTTCCATGGGAATTAGATCCTGCTTTTAGAAGCAGATTCGAAAAGAGAATTTATATCAACTTGCCTGATTTACCAGCAAGATCAAAAATCTTCGAAATCCACACGAAGGGTGTAGAATGTGATGCGTCTGTTGATTTTAGTTTGCTAGGTGAAACTAGCGAAGGTTATTCAGGACGTGACATTCAGATGCTTTGTCGTGAAGCTGTGATGATGCCTGTCAGAGAATTAGATATATCTGGAGCTTTAGATAATCCCGATATTAAAGCAAGAAATGTTATTATGCAAGATTTCATAACAGCAATGGAAAAAATTAAACCAAGTGTAGCTCCCGAAGAATTATTACGTCATCGTGGTTGGGCAGAAGAATTCGGAAGCATGTAGTAATTCTAATACAAAGCAAACATAAAAACAAAACTCCGTAAGAATGAAACAACGGTTAAACTAAAAAATAAGATAGAATTAAATAAAATGACAGTGTGTGAATAATATCTCAGTGGGATAGTTATATGTCAGTTAGAGAAAAGAAACCAAAATCTAAACCAAAGAAGAAGGAGAAATCCGGTTCTGTGAAGGAGAAGGTTAAAGAGAAAACTGAAGTTAAACCCACGAAAGAAACTAAAACTGAGACAAAACCTCCACGAGAAGCTACCGTTACTATTTCTTTAATAGAAAATCCTGTTACAACAGAAGAGAAAATCTATAATGCTATGCTAAGGATTGAACAACTAATTCAATCAGATGTAGCAATATCTCGAGAGGATTTGTTCGATTTAGGACAAGATATTGAAAGACAATTGAAAGAAATTCTGCCTGAATGGATAGATAAACCTTGGATGTATGTGACTCCAGAACACCAAAAACAACTGGATTCTTGGTGCTCTGATTGGTCGAATTTTATCATAGAATATGCTCGAATTAATATCAAACATATCATTCACATTGAAGAGGAACGATCTAAATATCCATTCAACAACAAACAAACTAAGAAGAAATTAGATAGAGAGCAATTACAAGAAATTGGCGATTACATTGTAGCCCAAGAGATGGGAATTTGGTGGGATAAAAAGAAAATCCGACTTCGACTTTATTGGCGCACTCTTGATGAATGGGCAGATATTATTTATGAATGGAGTATTAAAACTGGTCGAGCTGCTGGTGCTGAGAGAGTCATGACTATTATTGATATTCAAGAAGCAGGTCAAACTTGG
>JABLTI010000158.1 GCA_013166835.1 Promethearchaeati archaeon
AACAATAGATCCTAACATTATCCAAACCCATCTCAATGAGGACCAAATGCTTTCGATAAACTCTTCATATGAAATATCATTTGATGTCTCTTGTTCTGTTATTGTTATTTCTACAAAACCATAATCATTATCATTCATCCATACACCAAGATAGACGTCACCATCAATTGTGGCAGTATAATTAGCAACTTCGAAACCATAACCTGCATCATCTTGTGTTAATACCTTGTTTTTATCTTTAAAATTATCATCAGTATAAATTGCGAATCCAGTATCATAGTCAAAATACGCGCTTTCATATGTTACTAAAAATTCGTATGTTTTGCTGTTCTCCAGATCTTTTACAACAAATTTTTCCATATCATGAACTGATGATATGAATTCAGAATCTCCTAAAACTGGCTGTGAGTTATTAATTGCGAACAATATAGTTATAGCTATGAATAATCCTAAAACAAGAGCACTTTTATTGAAAATTTTGTTTCTAAAGGAAATTACTAGACTCTCCATGTAATTATCTTACAGAATTGAAATCAATCGACATTAAATACTTGCTGATTTAGCTAAAAATAGCTCTGCGGTAGAGAGATTAGCTTTTGCTGATTTCATCATAGCACTCTTTGCAGAGTAATTTGATATTTTTTAAGCTACTTACTAATGATTTTTCATTTTGATTATAAACCTGAATATCAGTTGGTAGTGTTATTGTTTTCCAAACAAAAGGAAGTTCTATGGTTTGAATTTCTGCTTTCTTTTTCTCTTCTAATGATTCATCTATAATCCATTCTAGTATAAACCAATCCCCTTGTAATGCTTTGCATTTCAAACAATGATTAGCATAATATGGTTCAGCTTTAAGTTTTCGTTTTGTTTTATAGAAAAAAGGAAATTCCTCTGATAAAATCTTCCCTACTCGAGTATCTTGTAACCACAATTGATCTTTAATGGTGATAACAGTACCTTCTTCCCCACACTTCCAGCATTGATGTTCTGCCCAATTCTCTATTACAACTTCTTTAATTTCTTTATTCTCATATAACTGCTTGTTACAATTCTCACAGAAACCATCTGATCTTTTCCAAACTTTGTGACTGGAATCTTGAATTCTTCTTTTCCTTTTCGCCATAGAATTATATATGATTTTAACTAATTTAATTATTTCTTAATAAGAAGAAGAAACGAGGGAGAGAAGAACAGCTCCTGATCACTGTTCTTCTCTCGAAGGCAGTCGTTTCTGATTATCTAACAATCTGTTAGGAATGATTATCATTCACATCATTCCGGTTGAACCTTGGTAAGCTTGAATATTTTTTATCGGAATTCAATTCTGAAGATCGATATCTGTTTTTTTACCTCTTCAATCTTGATTTTCTGATGTTTTCTCATTCTTTTCCTACGGCTTATTTCTCGCATTTTTTTATCATCACACTCTTTCTTGATTCATGTTATAACTGGTCACTCAATATATTCTCTCTGAGGATATGTGACCAATATGTAATCAGCAAAGACAGCTTGAAAAGTGATGAAAAATACTGAAAAGGAAAATAAGAGCTAAGTAATTTCTCAATTACTCAATTGTTTCAGATAATGTTTTACGCTCAATTAAGATGTTAACTAATTTTCTTATAGAATTAATTCTCTCTCGTTCATGCTCAATGAACTTTCTAATCACTTTTTTAATAGTCCATTGTTCATCTGGGAAATCTGTATCTTTTTTAGTCTTAAACACTTTATCAGCAAGCTTCGGATAGTACAATCTTAGAATGGCAATTGCACCTTGTCGTACCTTAACCACTCGCTCCAAAAGTGTTAAAGATTCCAATTCATCTTTTGTCATTTTTATTATTTCGAGGAATTTCTGTTCCACTTCATCACCAAATCTTGAGATAAAGAAAAGTTCTGTGGAGTAAATGTCGCTTAGTTCTTGATTGATTGTAGCTTTCCCTGGTAATAATTCGATATTTCTGTCATCATTAGTAAACTGAAAAACAATTCGCAAGAGTTCTTCTGGTAATTTGTTAATTATCATTATATAGAATTCAAACATTTCTTCAGGAATTATTTCAATGTCCGATTTGAAAACTGCCGATGCTCCGGTTAAATCAGAAATATTACTGAAACCTTTCAATTCTTCAATTATATCCAATTCATTAATTCCTGCAAGGTAATCTTTACACATTGCCTTGTAACTGTTGTTGATGCCTATTGATAGAAGCCATTCACTATATTGTTTTACGTCTTGTAGTATTGCATCTATAGCTTCACTACGAGAATTAGCTTTGGAAAAGCATCCTAAGAATTCAGCTGCGTGTGCATAATAGCAACCGTCTCCTTCCTCGATGTTTACTTTAAGTTCTGCCACGATTTGACCGACCAATAAAATTCATAAAATAACATTATTTATTAAGTGTTTTTTCAAAATTAATGGGCTGTTTTTTTCACACATATTGATGTGTTCTAGTTTCCATGGAATTTCTTGGGTTTTAAATGTTTTTTAATCACTAAAAACATGATTTTACTCATCTGAGTCTCTTTCAACCCATGAAAACTTTTTCTGTAATGTATTAGAGTAATAATTACGCCAATCGTAATCCACTTCTTTTCCCCAATCATAATACACTCTAGGATCAATGTAAGATTTAAGACTGGTTCCTAGATTCCATGTTTTTGTTTTCTTTGAGATTTTTTCTTGGGATTCAATTTTCTTAAAGGCTAGTTTCGCCTTGTACACTCTTTCCTTAGCTGTGCCTACGCTATTCTTTCCACGTTCAACCTGGTTCTTAGCTGATTCTACTCTTTTCTCTGCAGCAACAACTTTCTTCTTTACAGTTTCGATTTTCTTCTTAGCTTTTACAATGGCATTCTTATGTCTATCTTTCTCTTTTTGTGTTGCGAAATTAGTTGCCATATCCTCTATTACAGCTAAATCTTCCTTAGTTTGCTCAAGGAATTTTTCTTGTTCTTTCACTTGTTTCTTTCTTAACTTGAGATTTTCTTTAATTTCTTCAAGTCTTTCTTCTCTCTTTGTTTGATTATCATTAGCCTTCTTAATGCGTTCTTGGCCTTTGAGTTTTCGTTCTCTATATTTTTGTATCCGATTATCCCAATTTTTTGGCTCTTGCTTTTTATGTGTGCATACAACCGCAGCTTCTCTATTTGCCATTACTGCTACTTCTTTTTTCGCAAAATCAGGATCTGCAGAATCAATATCTGATTCATCCAAGAAATTCTGAACAACAGTTGTTGCATGATATGTTCTGAAAACTTTAGCCGTCAAACCATCTACAATTTCATCGAAGAAAGCATTAACATGTCTGCTTCCAATGTCAGAGAAAATTTGTGGTTTATCATCGCCTGATTCATTTGCTTCATCTATGAATTCTTGTAAAGAATTAACGAAAATTTCCGGAAATTCATCTTCTTTATGCCACTCTACTGAATCCTTCCCTAAGAAATTGAAGACAACAGTTGAGCCGTTTATTTTAACATGTTCAGGTCGCAAGGTTGTTGCTCCAACGGTATCTGCCTCATCTTCATCTTTTTCATCCCCAACACGGATATTTAGATGATCTATAATATAACAAGCTGTTGCTACTTTCCTTTTTCGTTTATCATTACCACTAATTGCTCTCAAAATTTGATTTCTTATGGTCTCGAGATTATCGCCGACTAGATTTGCTTTATCATATTTTTCGATTTCTCTGTCTTGTTTTATTGGTGTTGTATCAGAAAGCCAGACGTATTTGGTTTTTCCAGATAATTTGTCAGTCCATTTAGCAATCCACAAACATTCAGGTTCCCAAATAATTTCCATCCATTCGCCTTCTGGTTTAGGTGCTTCTGGACTAAGATTCAAAACAATATCAGCTTTTGAGGGTCCTTCCTTCCATTTACCCCTCATTGGGTGTTCTCCTCTACCCATGAAAATACTACTTGGTTCCGCTGTATAATTTGATATTTCAACTTGAGCTCCATCAAGAGTTGCAGTTCCATATTTCTCTTTTAATTGCTCTCGAACTACTTTCCTTTCTTCTCGTTCTTGCTTTTTCTGTTCTTTTGTTTTGGCTTCTCTGATTTCTTTTTGCTTTTCAACATAAGCAATAACCTCAGAAAAATCTATGTTATCATCAGTTAAGCTTGCATCCCCTAATTCTTCGCCAAAATCTTTGAAGTAATTCTTACAGAATATTGGATCATCTACATAAACGGTCGAAAGCTTCCTAACCCAAGCGATTGCCATCTGTTCTTGTTTTTCTGTAAGCTTGTGTGCTTTTCCATTTATTTCAATATTCAATCCAAGATAGGGTATCTCTGAGATTAAAACTCCGTTGTGTATTAATTGTTCAATCTTAGTCAAAGACCATTTCCTCACTACAAATTATTCAAAAACGATTATTTTTAAAACCTATGTAATTGTTCTATTTAATCAAAAAAATCATTTTCATATTAATAATCTGTCGTATTATGAATTTACCTTACTTCACAAACTTCAAAATTATCTTTTATTTTCTTCCAAGCGTTTTCTAATAAAGTTAAACTGAGGGGTTTCATTTTTTCAAATTCTTTATCCAAGCATCTTATCGGTCTGAATTGCTGTATGTAATATCGTTTTGCTCCCTTAATCATTTCTGCAATTATTGGTAAATCTTTTTCAGGGTCAACAATTGTAGGAACAACAGTTGTACGAAATTCATGTTCAATATTGGAAGAAAGAATTATCTCGATAGTTTCTTTGATGGGTTTGATATCTACTTTTTTTCCAGCAGCTAAATGATATTTTTCTGGAATGGCTTTTACATCCATTGCAATATAGTCTACTAATTTATCGTCAATGATTTTCTTCACAGCGACAGGATGATTCCCATTAGTGTCAAATTTTGTTTTCAGACCCATATCTTTTAGGATTCGCAAGAATTCAGCTAAGCGTTTACTAAGAACTGGTTCTCCACCAGTAATAGATACTCCATCTAACCACTTACTTTTTGCCCGTTTGTCTATTTCTGCTAGAATCTCATTCACGTCATAGCTTTCAACTTTGTCTGTAGTAATGAGATCTGGATTGTGACAGTAGGGGCAGCGGAAATCACAACCAGCTACGAAAATACTATCTACAATTAATCCTGGCCATTCTATTAATGATCCTTGTTTGTATCCTTTGATATCAAGTTTTGACAAAGCAGTAAAACATCTCTTTATGTGATTTTCAATTCTTTTTGGAGTAGCTCAACTGTAGGCAAGTCTCCACGCCACGCTTTAACTTCCGAGTCACTTTCATCAACAATAATAAAAGATGGAGTTGATAAGACATCGAAATAGACTCCTTCCGACAATCCTTCTTCTTT
>JABLTI010000159.1 GCA_013166835.1 Promethearchaeati archaeon
AGTATTTGATGTTGGTTTGATAATCTCTATTATTATCCATACTATGGCAAGAGTCAAAATAATTACTAAGCGTAATAAAATTGAGAAAGTATGGGTAGATGTTTTCATTATGGATTGCGAGAATTGCTCTAATGGCAGGAACAATTTTTCTAGAAATTACTATGAATTTAATTTAAATTCCAAAAATTTTTCAATGAACATACTTGAAATATCTCAAAAGAAAAGAAAAAAGGAAAAGAAAAATCTTTTCCATGTGTTACATAATTTAACGTCGCTTCTTCTTTCGAATGAAAATGATGAGTGCTGAAAGCATTGTAAGACTAGCAAAGATGGCAAACAGTCCTAAGAATGGTAGTTTTTTGTTTAAAGTAGGATTAGTCATCAAAATTCGAGTTCCATTTATACCTTCTGCTAAGTAGATGTAGCTATTATGTACACTAAAACCATAGTGAGTATTTTCATCATCAAAGTTTCCAATCAATTTAGGATGATTAATGTATGTTAAATCAAAAACATCTAATCCTTCATCAGTATCAAGCATGTAGACGTATCTACCTTCAACATAAATAGACATTGGAGCTTTCCAACTGAAGTATTGACCTATTTTAACAGGATTTTCTTTATCCTCTATATCAATGACATCAAATCCTTCCCAAGACAATACGAAAGCATAATCTTTTGTAACATGTATATCCATGTAAACTGCACTTGGTCTTGTCCAATTGCTTAATTCAACTGGATTGTATGGATTAGTTAAGTCAATAATGTGGAAGTAATCAAAAGCTGCAAGCATTAAATAGGTATCAACCATAGCTGCACTAAATATTATTGGAACTTCATGATAAATCATGATTAATTGTGGATGATCAGTGTAGAAAATGTCAATAATTGCTAGACCATCACCAACAAGTGAGACAAATGCAAGTTCTTCCGTTACATAAAGATCCCACATGGTATATCCCATAAGAGATACATTGCCCATTTCGATGATATTTGTTGGATCTGAAACATCTAATATCTTTAGACCAAAACCACTTTCTAGAATGTAAGCGTAATCACCTTGAACTGCTACTTGTATGATATCTCCACCATCATCAAAGAATTTACCAATCTTTCTAGGATTGGTGGGATCGCTTATATCTAAAACCTCTAAATATGAAGTATCAGCAACATATGCATATGAACCATCAATAAAGAATCCAGTAGTAAATCCAAAGATTTGATCAAACCACAATAATGTTAAGCTCATTTTGTCAACTGCATCAATTATCTCAAAAGTATATTGATCAAAAGCATAGATAATATTTCCATCTACAATAAAATCAGAGATAAAGAAGTTGGTTTCAGATATAGAGTGAAATTGTACATTTGTTTTATTGCTAACATCTACAAGTACTATATCATCTCCTTCTTCAATGAAGAGATAATTACCAGCAACTTGTATGTTATTAAAACCAGAATTATTGAAAGCATAAGTATCAGTATTAACAGGTACTGTCGATTTATCTGTAAAGTTCCAAAGCCAAAGATTGTTCTGATTTGAAGTGTAAATGTAGTTATCAGCATAATAGAAATCATGCAAATTTGACACTGACATGAAATATAAGTAAACTAGATTAGTTGGATCAGTTACATTAATCACTCTACATTGATCGTTAGCAGTTTCATGAACGTAAGCATATCCATCATCAATTTGGAAATCGTAATAATCATTATCTGTGTGATGATCTTCATATGTAGGATTAAGTAAATCAGTAATATTATAGCTGTAAAATCCATTGCTCCTTGTATAATAAACAAAGTTACCTTGACCATAAATATCTCTTACATTACTAGCTGACCAATTTGTAGCTAAATTTAGGTTGTTTATATCACTTGCATCTAATACATAAATAGCTGTATTATTGGAACAGTAAATATAATTACCAGCTGCATGGATGTAAGAACAATCAAAATCGTCCCAGGCAGTTTCCATGACTGGTGTTGAAGCATTTGTTACATCAAAGATCAATAATCCTTCTACTCCTAATGCAAGATAAGCATAGTTTCCGACAACTGAGACATCATTGATTTGTCCATAATTGTCGTCCCAATAGCCAGTTTCAGTAATATTTACTGCATCTAATGGCTTCGCATTAATTGCTAATTCATTATTAGGATTTTCTTCTTTCAAACCTACAAGCATTTTGACTTGGTCTGAAAACATAAACGGTAGTAGAAAAGTAATAATAAATGAAAAAGCAACTATCTTATTTTTTCGGTTTCTTAATAGGTTGTTTTTTCCCATGGCTTATTCCGCCTTGTTTTATAACTCTCTAATTCGCATTAATATTAAAAAACGCTAATTTCTACAAAGTTAGTTACCTTTAAAAAACATTATTCTTGGAGCAATTATAAGATTAACTGAAAATAATAAACAAGGCTTGTTCCTTTGTATCATGAGAAATGAATTAATTAATTAATTAACAAACTTTTAAAATGATGTTTTTCTTTTAAATCTGTCTTTAATCGAGGAAAGTATATGAAGAGTAGTGAAAAATCAAAAGCGCAGAATCCCTATGTAAAGTGGTTTTTTGTTCATGTATTGAATCATAAAATGCTTTTTACGCTAAATTTCATTGGGATTATTGTAGTAACCTACTTGCGGACGGTTATACCTATTCGCATTGGAGACATAACTGATTCTATTATAGAACAGCAATTTGCTCAGAGTCTATTAGTTACAATAGGAATTCTACTAGGATTATACTTCCTCAGAAATATTGTTGAATACGCTACTTGGATGATTGGGCACCAATTGGGCTCCAAAACTGAACAGTCTATGCGCAGAGAATTCTTCGAGAATGTTCAGAACAAACCCTTAAGTTATCATGATGGTATTAAAACAGGAGATTTACAAGCATTAGCCACAAACGATCTACGCGTAGTTAATACATTAATAGCGCATGGTTCATTTTACCTTTATCCCTTTGTACAAACCATTATTACTCTTGTGCAAATTAATGCGTTTAATTGGATGATGGGTTTACTTATTATACCATTTTTGGTTTTGTATGTCATTTTTGTACTGCGATATCGTAAGCATTTGATTCCTTATTCAAAAGCATCTTTAAGAAAGCACGCAGATGTTACGGTGGCTTTGCAAGAGAATTTGAATAGTATACAAGTTACTAAAGCTTTTTGCGCGGAGGATTTCACATATAGAAAATTTAGAAAGTCTGTACAAGCATTCAGAGAGAATAGATTAGGCGAAATAAGAATTCAAGCTCGCTTTTATCCTTTATTGACTCTTTATACTGCTATCGGTGCTTCTTTAGTCACTGGCACTGTTTTAATCATGTATGGTCTTTTGACATTAGGTCAATTAACAGCTGTGCTTCTTTTATTGCTTGCTCTCATTAATCCTACTGATATGATATTTTGGGCCACAAGAGATATGATCAGAGGATTTGGTGCAAGTGAGAGGTTGTTTTCTACTATTTCAACAGGCAGATTAGAGCTATTACCTAAAACAAGAACTGATTATTCAGATATATTCAAAGGTGCTATTGAATTTCAAAATGTTTCATTCACATACAATAATGGTAATCACAAGAATGTTCAAGTTTTAAAGAATTTAACCTTTAAAATCAAACCTAATCAACGTGTAGCTTTAGTAGGTCCAACTGGCTGTGGGAAAACAACTTTAGCTAAGCTTTTGTTAAGATTATACGATCCTCAAGAAGGGACTATTTTACTAGATGGTAAGCCAATTCAAGAATATCCCTTAGAAATGGTTCGACAACAAGTATCCTTAATTGAGCAAGATATCTATTTATTCTCTCAAACTATCGAAGAGAATATTAAATTTGGTTTTCCTGACGCATCAAAAGAGAAGATCAAAGAAGTAGCTAAGTTAGCCCAAGCTCATGATTTTATAACCAATTTTGACAAAGGTTATGATACCATTGTGGGAGAAAGGGGCACGACTCTTTCGGGTGGAGAAAAACAACGTGTTGCCATAGCTCGTGCTTTCCTGACCAATCCCGATGTTTTAATTCTCGATGATTCGATGAGTGCAATAGATAGTGAAACTGAGGAAAAGATAGGCAAAGCAATCAAGAATATCTTAGAAAATCGTACTACTTTGATAATTACACACCGTTTGCATACTATACGAACCTCGGATTTAATTCTAGTAATGAAGAACGGGGAAATAGTAGCTCAAGGATTGCATGATGACCTGTTAAAAAGTTCTCAAGATTACAGGAAAGTTTTCGGTATGCACTTAGATGACCAAAAAAATACCCGGGAGGTAAACTAAGTGGGATTATTCAGAAGTTCTATGAGAGAGGAAGAGAAACGTACCTATAAAGATAGAGAATTATTCAAAAGGTATATCAAACGACTTTTTCCTTACAAAAAGAATATTGTGTTAATTGCTTTATTCATAGTTATTCAAGCAATTACCGCAGTTCTCTTGCCACAATTAGTTAAATTTATTACAGATGAGTTAGAACTAGCAGCTCCGCGTTATACAAGGACTATTATTATTGCTGTAGTGTTTTTATTCTTGTATATAATCAATTGGGGGGCATTCGCTATGCAACAAGTACAATCCGGAAAATATGTTCCGTATTTCTTAGAAGATTTGCGTCTTGAATTATTTTCCAAACTACAAGAGCAAGACATGACTTTCTTTGATGAGCGCATGAGTGGGAAACTAAATAGCATTGTCGTAAACGATACATTAGACTTCAGCAGCACAGCTATACTCATTAGCAATACCATTGGTAGCATTATCATTAGCATTTCTACACTGGGACTTCTTTTTTATTATAATTGGATTCTCGCTTTAATTACACTTGGAGCTATCCCCGTGTTATTCATACTAATGTTTTTACTACGTAATCTTGCTAAACGAGTTAGTAAATCATATCGAGAAGCTATAGGTAGTGTAAATTCTGCTATGGTCGAAGCTATTGAGGGTATTCAAGTCTCCAAAAGTTTTGGGCAAGAGATCAACATTGCTAGCCAATTTGAAGACATTAATCAGAACTATTTCCGGTCGTGGATGCGTTTGACCGCTACTACTCATTTCTGGAGACCATTACTTAATACTATAACTTCTATCATCCTCTGTCTTGTGCTGTATTTTGGAATAGACATGAATATATCAGCTGGCGTATTGGTGTTGTTTGTATTATATCTTGAGACTTTCTTCAGACCTGTGATGCAGTTAGCAAGATTCTTCCCTGAATTAAGTGCAGGTATGGCAGCCTTTGAGCGTATCTTAAGTATAATTGATAGTAAACCAATCGTTCAGCAGAAAC
>JABLTI010000049.1 GCA_013166835.1 Promethearchaeati archaeon
ATTTTAGAACATTAGAAACCCAGGTATTTTCAGAATACAGAGCAGGAGAAACTAATCTAGCAGCTGCACTTGCTTTACTGCAGTTGTTTGTTATTCTAACAATAGTCCTACTATATTTGTTTTATATGCGAAGACAAACCCGTCAAGAGAAGACCATAACGACTGGAGGAGCAAAAGGAGAGCTTTTTAATTTTAGAAAAATCTTCAAAAAGAAATCACATATTCTTCTTGTTGGGATTCTCATATTTGGCTTGTTATTAGAATTAACTCCAATGATTAGTATACTTGTTAGATCATTTTGGAATCCACAAACAGCTTCATTCACATTTGAGAATTTCAAAACGATCTTTACATTTCAAGTTAATAGCTATGTGGGAACGTCAATTCCAAAAACTATGCTAAATACTATACTTTTCGCCTTAGGATCAACTGCAATAGCTACCCTACTTGCGGTTATTACTGTCGCAGCTTTGGGAAAACAAAGACGTAAGAAACGGTCAATTTCTTATGAGTTAATTACTTATCTTCCGATAGCAATTTCCTCTCTAACATTATCACTGGGTATTTTACAGACTTTTATTAAATCAAATTTCTTTAATAGCTACCCCTGGATTTTCATAATAATCAGTCATGGTTTACTGGGTTATCCATTTGTAACTAGAGCTCTGTTGAATGGTCTAAATACTATTGATCCAGAATTAATAGAATCAGCAAAAACGTTGGGAGCAAATTGGACCTATAAATTAAGAAAGATATACTTGCCACTACTATTACCATCAATAGTTGCCGGTATTGCATTTGCCTTTGGTTTGAGTATTGGAGAATTCACAGTTGCAAACTTTTTCTACTTGAATAATAGCTCAATAGCAACTTTGACTGTTGCACTTTATCAATTACGAGCTGTAAGACAGTTTGGCCCTTCAAATGCTGTTGGAGCACTTCTATTGCTTATATCATACGCAGCATTTTTCATACTAGAAGCATTAGGTGCTCGAGAGAAAACAGCCTCTAAAATATCTGTAATATGAATCAATAATCAAATGGAGCTTGTTTTTTCAGAACTTTCTTCTTTTCTTTGTCTCTCATTTTTTTCCGCAAACCATATTTCCAGCCTTTTGGAATAATGAGATTAACTGCATCAGGAATGTATTGAGTTTCAATTCTGGTTGCATTTCTTGAGGGAATTTCTCCTTCAGATTCCCAAACATGAGGTTCTTCACTTTCAATAACCACGTGTTTACCTCGTAATATCTCCACTTTCTCGTTTGGGATATGCTTACCATTGATGGCTTTTAGAATTAGTTTAACAAGTCCAAAGCCTTTGAGATCCCTAGCTATGAGAATAGCGAAATCACCTCTTCTAGGATGATTTTCAGGAAGCATTTCAAAATCACTAATACAATCAGTTAATGATACAGCAAAAGTAGAAAGATTGATTTCTCTAACAATTTTATTATCAATAGTTATTTTTGTTGGATGAGGTTTGTAACCCATTGCAACTCTTATAGCAGCATAAGCATAACCAATTTCTCCATGAGCCCATTCAAAACGATCATATAAAGCAGCAGAGGTTTGGCCAATAAAAGCACCATTAATCATTTCAATGAAATATCTCTCAGTATCTCCTTTGATTAAACCGACTGGGAATCGTTCATGATAACCTTCCGCAACGATTTCAAAAGATCGTCTAAAATCTTTAGGAATTCCGTGTGTTTTATGTGAATCACATGCACTACCAGCAGGAATCATTCCTATCTTTAAATCTGTATTAACTGCAACATTGACTAATTCATTTAGAGTTCCATCCCCACCAATTGATATCAAAGTTTTATAGCCATTCTTCACTGCTTTTTGGCTTATTGGAATTCCATCACCAATTTTGGTTGTGAATTCATATTCAACTTCTCCAAAAACGTCTTTTGCAGTTTTAAGAATGTCATCAACTTTCTTTGCTAATTTTTTATTATCAGCATGAGGATTAATTACAAGAAAGGGAGTATTGTCTGCCATTTTATATTCTAGCTCCTGAAATCAACGAATTATATTTCCATTATTACTCAAATTTATAATTGTGTCGCTTTGCTTTAAAAGTAACAAAAAAGTTTTTTTCTTGCTCTAAAATTTAAATTCTCTATGGATTCGTAGTAACTTTCCTGATTTAGGATTTCTTTTTGGTTGTTCAAATTTTATTTCTATTGTTGGCACCTGACAGTTGTAGGAAGAAAAGACATTCTGTACGTTTTTTCGAAGATTATCTGTTAGTTCTTCTCTATTGATCTTTTTTGTTTTAATTTGTATTCGAAGTAAAACTTTGTTGAAACTTTTTTGAATTGCTTGATACTCATCGATTTCATCTGAACTTAAAATTATTGCTCTACGAATATAATCAGGATAAATAAACTGTAATTCTTCAGTATCTTTTCTGTATGCCCAAAAAAGGTCATCTGATCGACCCATTATTTGTTCTATTACCCGAAATGAGGAACCACATTTGCAATTATTTGGGGATATTGTAATAATATCGTTCAACTCAAATCTAATTATCGGTTGTGATTTCTTATGGAGATCTGTTACAATCATTTGATAGCATGGTTCTCCAGGTTGAGTCGGATTTCCTTTGGAATCAAAGGTTTGTACGAAAATAAGATCTTCATTTATATGTAATGACCCATGTTTGCAGGTTAAAGCAATGGATCCTTCACTCCCTTGATATATTTGATGTACAGGAGTTTTGAAAACGTCTTCTATCTCTTCTTTTATATTTGGATCAAGTACTTCTGCATATGAAACCAATCTTTTTGGTTTGATACTCAATCGTTTTTCCTTTACTTCTTGTGCGAGAATCTTTAGCATTGATGGAGGTGCTGAGAGAATGTTTGGTTGGAATTTCTGCAGTTTATTTCTGATTTCTTCGAGTGGATGAAGGAGACTAACATGTGTTAACCGTTGCCCAAATTTACTAACTTGAAAAGCAGGAGTAGTGACTCGTAAAAGAAAAGCCCACTTTATTCTTAATATTCTAGGGAAACTGAAACGAGCGAAAAATGTTGCCTGTAAATACTTCTCCTCTGCAGGACTTGTTATTACGACACCTTTACTGCCACTTGTACCTGATGACATAGCAACATTATATCCATGAAACCTATCACTGTAGTTCTTCTCTCGTTCTATTTTATCTAAGAAACTTACTAGATCTTCTTTTGTTAAACCAATTGTATTGTAATCAGTCAAATTGTCCATCATAATTTTCTTATTAACAGTTGGGAGAGTCCATACTTTTTCTATATCGTAATTAGAATAATGTCTTTTGAAAAAGGGTGATTTTTTGATTGCAAATTTTACGATTTCTTGTCCGTTTTTTAACTGATATTCTTGCAATTGAGCAATAGTCATTCGTTTAAAACGTCTTTTGCAAGAAAGAAAAAAACGTAAGAAGGAATCAGTTTCTGGAGTCATTTAAATCAAAACAACTATCTCATCAATAATTTTCTTAGCAATTATTCTTTTTGAAGTTAAAGGTAGTTTTCTTGGTTTGCCTTTTTTTGATACTAAAATAACCTCATTTGTTGTACTTGCAAATCCTTGATCCGGTTTATCTAGAAAATTTGCTACCACTAATTCTATTTGATAATTTTCTAAGCTCTTCTGCGCCTTTTCAATTAATTCGTTTTTTGTAGCATCTACTTCAGCTTTAAAACCAACAATTCTAGCTTTAGGAAACTTCTGCTTAACATATTCAATTATCTTCGGTGTTGGTTTTAATTTCAGAACAAGAGACTCTTGTTTTGATGGAATTTTTCCTTTTTGTTTTTCAGGTTGATAATCGCCAATAGCTGCAGCAGATATGAAAACATCAATCTTCTTTTGTTTCTCAATTACTTTCTTAATATCTTGTGGAGTTTCAATTACTTCAATCTTAATATTTGAATTATAAACAGGTAGGTTTGTTGGACCTAAAATTAGTGTCACATCAGCTCCTCTATTCACTGCTTCCAAGGCTATTTCTATTCCCATTTTCCCGGTACTTGGATTACTAATGTATCGAACATCATCCAACCAAATTCTTGTTGGTCCCGCGGTTACTACCACTTTTTTTTTTGCTAAATCATTAACTGTAAGAATTCCAATAATCGTCTCAAGAATTTCTTCATTCTTAGCAATTTTTGCTTTCCCTTCTTCTATTCTTGGACCGATAAAAGTAACTCCAGCTTCTTTTAATTGTTTAATATTTTTAACTACCATAGGATTATCATACATTGTTCCATGCATCGCTGGAACAATAGCAATGGGTATTCCTGTGCCAAAAGCAGTTGTTGCGAAAGTTGTCACTGGGGTATCATCAATTCCTTGGGCTATTTTTCCTATTGTATTTGCTGTTGAGGGAGCAATTAGTAGAAGATCAGCTTTATCTGGGTGTTGACCACACAAATGAACGTGTTCAATTTGACCAGTAAGCTTCGTTATAACGGGATTCCCAACTGCCCATTCAACCAAATCAGGTTGGATTAATTCCATTGCAGCGGAAGACATTACCACAAAAATCTCAGCATCATTTCTCATTAATAATCGTGCTAAGTTTACTATTTCTAATACTGCCACACTTCCAGTCATTCCAATTACGATTCGTTTACCTGCAAGTAAATCGGATTTTGAACCTGTAATCTCTAGAATTGAGGAATGTTTAGAAGGTTTGTATCTTGACATTTTTACATCTCCTTATTTAAAATAGTTTCAAGGTCGTTTATGAATTTATCAATTACTTCTTTTGTTACATGAGGCATAACTACTATTCGTGTCCAATTTGAATAGATGGATAGATGCCATCCCTTCTGCAATAATTCTTTCACCAAATCTTCATTAGTCATTTGACTGCAGGTAAAACCTATGATATTGAGAGAGGGTTCAAATGCAATTTCTATTTTGGTGATCTCTTTCAATTTTTGAGTGAGATACTTTGTTACCTCGAATGATTCTTTTACTCGCTCAAGAATATAAGATTCTCCTAATTTTTTCAATAATACCCATGTAGCAATTACTGATGTTCCAGGTCTTGTTCCTGTTATTGTTAATTGCTTCGTGCTAGAATCAGATAAGTAAGTGATGCTTTTGACAATTGTTTTTGTTATTTCTTCAGATCGAAAGATAATTGAACCACCCGGAATTAGACTACCAAGTATTTTGTGAGTATCAATTGTTACGCTTTTTACTCCAGGATTCTCAAATCCATAAATTGGTACATCATAACCCAGCTTCTTTAAATATGGATAGATTGTCCCTCCATGAGCTGCATCAACATGTAAATAGAGATTCTTATCTACAGCTAAATCACTTAGAGCATTAATATCATCACAAACACCAGTACCTGTTGCACCAGCAATTCCAACTATCCCTACTGTTCTATAATCAATTGCTTCTTTCACTGCTTCTATGTCTACTTGGAAATTATCATTTAGTGGAATCCATTCTGATTCCAAATTTAATAAATCTGCAGCTTTTTCAAAAGAAACATGAGCAGATTCCGGAAAAATTATTTTACCCTTTTCAATTCCCCTGTTAACTTTACTCCAGTTTCTAGCAGCCCAGCAACCAATTAGATTTGATTCACTCCCACCAGAAGTTATTGCACCTGTCCAACTACTTGGAGCATGGAGCAAATCAGCTAAATGTGCTAAAACATCATTTTCTAGTTTTACGGTTCTAGGAAATAGACCTGGATCCCCCAAATTAATGGCTGCGAAAATCTTGGCAATTTTCCGAGCAATTTTTGGTGGTGGAGAACACATTGAACTTAATACTTGGTTATAGGAATCCTCATCCTCAAGAAAAACCATTAATTCATCTATAATTTTATTGAATGCTTTTTCTCCTTCTAAATAACTCATTATGATCACTCCGAGACTAACATTATGCGAGAAACGATTTCTCTAGGGTTAAAATTTTACTGTAAATCTCTTGATTATTTGATACTGTAATTCCTTCTTCTAATCCTAAGGATATTATTTTTCCATTCAGAAAATCAATTTCAGTTTTTCTTTTATTCAAAATATCAGTTAGCATTGAGCTTGTATTCTCCCCAGTTCTCTTGATTATATCAAAAGTCATTTTGATAGGATCATCTGTTAATAATTTTATTTTCAGGGCTTTAGTTACAGCCCATGCCTCTTCAGCTAAGGTTGTGGCTTGATTCCTTAAAGTTATTTGATCGTAAATTTCTTTGTTTTTCACTTGATGTATGGCTGTTAGTGGATTTAATGCGCAATTAACAATTGTTTTTGTGAAAACAGCTCCTTGTATATTAGATTCAATAAATGCGTCAATATCTGATTTTCTCATTATTTCTACAATTTTTCTTGCTTTTTGATCTTCAGCAGTAGATTGATATCCTATGTAGGTTTTTCCTTCCCCTGTGAAGTCAACAACTCCTGGTTCAGGTTTACAAACCCCTATTGTTGTTATTCCTCTTAAAACAGTGTTTTCGGGAAATACTTTTCTTAGAATATCTTCTGTTCCAATTCCATTTTGAATTGAAATTAAAACTGTTTCAGAATTTACTATAGATAGAATTTGTTTTGCAGCAGTTTCAGTTTGATGTGCTTTTGTTGTGAAAAAAATATAATCGATTTTTTGTTCGGATTTTGTGAGAATTTCTTTAGCTTGAGGGATTGTATCAACCGATTTTACAGATACTATCCGATTAATCAAGCCTTTAATTTTGAGACCAGATTCATTGATCTTGTCTACATGTGATTTTCTACCAACTAATAGAACATCGAATTTTTCAGAAGCTATTAAACCTCCAAATAGGCTACCAACACTTCCACTCCCCATTACAATAATCATGATTTCACCCCTCATAGGAGTACTCTAGAGAGGGGTATGTTCCATCTTCAACTTCTTCTGCGTATTTCTTTGTAGCTTTAATTATTTCCTCTCGAAGATTAGCATAAGTTTTTACAAATTTTGGTCTGCGTCCAATTGTACAACCAAGCATATCATAACAAACTAAAACTTGCCCATCGCAATGTGGTCCAGCACCTATTCCTATTGTTGGAATTTTGATTGCTTCAGTTATTTTCTTTGAAACCTTATGTGGGATTGCTTCTAAAATTATTGAGAAGCATCCAGCCTCTTCTAATCGCTTTGCAGATTGAATGAGTTCTTCTTCTGTGAAATAGGATTCTGGTTTTCCTTGTACTTTGTATCCACCCAGCTTATAAGCAGATTGAGGGATTAAACCAATATGTCCTTGGACAGGAATTCCAATATCAACTATTGCTTTGATTTCTTTTATCCTCGTTTCACTAGCTCCCTCCAATTTTACAGCTTCTGCGTGCCCTTGTTTTATAAGTTTCCCAGCATTAGCTACTGTTTCATCTATAGTTAAGCCATAGCTTAAGAAAGGCATGTCACCAATAACTAGACTGTAATTTTTTGCACCTCTAGTTACTGCTTGACAATGGCGAATGGACATATCCAAAGTAACTTCTAAAGTTGTTTCTGCCCCATATACTGTTTGACCCATTGTATCTCCAACTAAGAGGATGTCAATTTTCGCTTCATCAAAAATAGTTGCCAAGCTAAAATCATATGCAGTTAACATAGTGATTTTTTTGCCCGTCTTCTTCATTTTCTGAATATCAAATGCTGTTAGTTTTGGCATATTTATCCTTCCTTTAGTTGCTGTTTAGATAGCTCAAGTAATCTGGAGGACATGAATTTAACGCTTTCTTGTAGCATGTAATTATTATCATAACTCTTTATTATTGAAGCTAATTTTTCTTTGGCATGTTTTTTTAATTTATCTGCTAGCTCAACCATTTCTTGCGTTGCTCTTCTTACATGATTTACTATTGTTATATCACTCCAAACAGAAGTTCTTGACAGTGGGTTCAAATCAACACAGATAACAGTTTTACCCATTTTTTTCAGAGCCATTGTTCTATCTCCATCTTCGAGTGGAACAAAGACTACATCTGCAACAAAGATTCCATCAGGATCTACTATTCTTCGTTTATGAGTTATTTCAGGTATTGTCTCTGCTTTTTTCCCTAGATTTACTCCTAGGACTTTTTTTGCACCAGCATTTTTTAGAACAGTTTCTATATTTGTCTCTCGCTCTTTTGTACGGTAAAAAAGATTCACTTCCAATTTTGCGTTGGTTTTTTTGGCAAGTTCAACTAATTCCTTTGGACAAATAACTGCCACATTACCATTAATAGATATCACTGGATGTTTTGCCAATAACAAAGCAGCTACTGCAGCTTCTTCTTGAATCAAAGCATACTCGGGAGTTTTCTCTCCTAACAGATAATCAAAAGCTTCTCCTCTACCATGAGCAATTAAACCCGCTTCAGCAACAATTTTTTGATGCATCCCTTCAATGATTTCATGTCTTTCCTTCAAAGAAAGATAGCGAGGGTGATCGGGTGGTATTTCAGACATGGAATTACACCATTATTTTTTAATCAAATACTTTTGTATCCAAAACGATTGGACCTAAATTTGATATGGAATCAATCCAAATTTTAGCATTTGGGTCGTAATTATCAATAATATTACTGCATTCCTCTAAATCATAAATATCTCCAACAGCGAATAATGAATCTCCCAACATAACCATACTTGCAGAGTATTCATCTTCCCTTAGATAGGTAATTAATTTCTTTAGTTTCTCAGACATTAATCCCGTTTTATCTGTAAATTCAAAGCTAACTCGTAAAAATTCTTCTAAAGTAGGTTTCTCATTTAATTCTTGAAGTAATTGTTTTGAATATTTGTTTATTTTTTCAATCATTTCAGGACTAGTAATAATGTCCTTTGTAGACATTGTCCCAATAGAAGCTAAAAGGATCAATTCATCAATAGGCCAAGAAAATTCCTTAATTACACCCACTCCTGGAGCACCGGGTTCCAATCTTATTTCTGCTCCTCCTTGTAGTTGGGAAATTACATCACCAAGACCTGTTCGACATACTACTTCTGCTGTATGAGCTATCTGCCCTAATTCCTCTTCAGATTTCTTTGTATCAAAAAATTCGTTTAATGCAAAAGCAGTGCCAAGAGCTCCTGCACCACTTGTTCCAAAACCAGCCTGTATTGGTAATGGGCTTTTGTGTTGAATAATTAAAGCTGAATCTTTAATTTGATCAGTGAAACTCTTTGCAACTTCTAAACTAACTACTCCGTCTATTTTTTGATCATTAAAATATACTTCATGAATTTCATCATAAATTTCTTTAAGAGAAATTCTTGTAACAACACGTTTACTTATAGAAAAACCAGCACCTCGAGAGCCCATTTTTAGTGGATCGTCATTTTCTACTATTTGAAATAAACCAGTAATGTGTGCAGGGACAGACCAATTACTCGAGTATTTAGTGTTCATTAGTTTTCAACTGTTTACAAGCTACTCTTTATTTAAGTAATTACTTCTAAATCTATTTAACCAGAAAAACTTTTTAATTTCCGTAAGTTACTACAAAGAGAATAATTAGAATCTATTACTATAAATGATAACTATTAACAGGAGAAATTAGTCAGAAATGACAGAAGTACTAGCTATCGAAGATAAGTCAGAATATTCTTTTACCAAATTTATTGGATCCTTAGCTCTAGTAATTGTTGTTTATGCAATTGCTTTTGGAGCTGCATTTGGTATTGGTTTTGGTTTAACAAAATTGGGTTGGCATACTTTATGGATAACACTTGTTGCTGATGTTGGTGCGACAATTGTGGTGTTCATTTTTAGCGTTATTTTCAATAATATCAGTTTTTACGATCCTTATTGGAGTGTTCAACCAATTTTTATTGCGGTTTATTGGATGCTACTTAATCCTGCAACCGGTCCTCAACTAATGCGACAAATAATTGTTGTAAGTTGTGTTTCTTTCTGGGGTGTAAGATTAACTCTTAACTGGATTAGAGGTTGGAAAGGATTGCACCATGAAGATTGGCGTTATACTAAATACCGCAAAGACCAACCTAAACTGTTTTGGGGAATTGCTTTTACAGGTTTAGAAATGATGCCTACATTAATTGTATTCCTTGGTTGTGTAGCAATGTATCCAGCTATTGCACTTAGTACAAAAGCATTCAATTGGGCAGATGTAATTGCTATAATCATAACTATTGGAGCAACTTGGTATGAATTCATCGCTGATGAACAAATGAAAATTTTCTGCAAAGTGAATCCTGAAAAAAACAAAGTAATGGATGTAGGATTATGGGCTGCTTCAAGACACCCAAATTATTTTGCTGAAATTAGTTTCTGGTTAGGATTATTTTTCTTTGCCTTAGCTGCTGATTACACCTGGTGGTGGACAATTGCTGGTTTTGTAGCGATGGTTATTTTATTCATGGTCATTAGTATACCCTTAATCGAGAAGAAACAGCTGGCTAAAAGACCGGATTATGCTGATTATGTCAAACGTGTTTCAAAGATCATCCCATGGTTTCCGAAAAACTGAAACCATTCTTCCCCTTTTTTCTATCTATTCTAAGTAAAGATACATTTCAGGATTACCTGTTTTGAATCCTTGTTTTTCATAGAGAGGTTTGCCCATTGGGGTGGCATATAATTTAACGGCAATTATATCTCGATTATTTGCTTCTTCTAGAAGCTTCTTTAAAATTGCAGTACCTATCCCCTTATTTCTCCATTCAGGTTTAGTATACATATTCATGATATAAGCTTCTTTTCCGCTAATGTTCCAAAATTGAGGTACTCTCTGAATAGTAATTAATCCACTAGTGGCAATAATCTCATTATTTGCTATAGCTAACCAGGCAATGAAGTTTCCAGAAGACATTTCCTTCTCAAGATAATTACTCATAACTTCTCGATATTTAGCTATTTTTTCCTCAGGATATTCCAGCCGAACTTCTTTTATGAATTCAATTCTTAATTCAGCTAATTGTGGAATATCATCTTTGGTTGCTAATCGTAAAGAGAACATAAAATACAATACACATAATGCATTTTAATGTTTAATATCAATCTCAGTTTTTGATGAGATGAATAAAAGAACTTAATTGCTAAAACCTAACGATGGAAACAAGGTTATTCAAATGTCTAAGAGTGCTCCGAGCAAACGATCAACAAAAACAAGGATTCCAATTGTGAATCTTGATCGTTGCCAGCCTGCAACTTGTGGACATGTGTGTATCAAGATTTGCCCATTAAATAAAAAGACCAAAGTTGTTTATCCAGATAAAGTGACGAAAAAAGCAAGAATTAATAGTAAGAAGTGTATCGCATGTGGTATCTGCGTTAATGTATGTCCTACACATGCAATTTCGATGGTTGGTTTACCTGTTGAATTGAAAGATGATCCAATCCATCAATTTGGTGAAAATTCCTTTCGATTGTACGGTTTACCGTTTCTTGTTAAAGGTAAAGTTACAGGTTTAATTGGAGCAAATGGTATCGGTAAAACTACTGTTATGGAAATCCTCTCAGGGAAATTGGTACCAAATGGAGGAAACTATCAAATAGAAGATTTAGATTTGAATTATGTTTTATCAAATCTGCAACTCTCAGTTCAAAAGGCATATTTTCGATCATTGAAAAATAATCGAGTGAGAATTTCGTATAAAGAGCAAGTTCTTTCCAAATACCTGAATAAAAAAGAAACAATTCAAGAAATTCTTAAGAGAGAGGATGAATTAGGACAAATTAAAACACTGATAAAAGATTTGCAATTAGAGAGTTTTCTTGAAAGAAAATTTGAGCATTTATCAGGTGGAGAAAGACAAAGATTTGCCATTGCTGTAGCCTTAAGTAAAGATGCAAATGTCTATCTCATTGATGAACCAGGGAATTTCTTAGATATCAAGCAACGATTGAAACTAGCGAGCCTTTTCCACAGGATTGCAAAGCAAGACAAAACTGTTCTTGTTGTTGAGCACGATATAACTATTTTGGATTATCTTAGTGATCAGATACAAGCTCTTTGGGGAACTCCTCATGCTTTCGGAGTTGTTTCTGGAGTTAAAGGAGTCAAAGGTGGAATAAACGCTTATCTTACTGGTCATCTTAAGGAAGAGAATATTACATTTAGAAGTAAAGGAATTTCATTTCTAAGAGTTGTAAAAGAAAGAAAATGGGATACAATACCAATTTATGTTAAATTCACAACTTTGTGGAAGAAGTTCGATAAGTTCCGATTAAAGGTTTCTCCGGGGCAAGTCCATAAGGGCGAGACTCTTGTTATTATAGGTGAAAATGGAATTGGTAAAACTACTTTTGTTAAAATGCTTGCTGGTGTTTTAGCTCCTGACAGAGGTTCTGCCGATGTTATGGCTACAGTTTCATATAAACCACAATTTATCACTCGAGATTATGAGGGAACTGTAAATGAATTCATCTCAAATTTTTCAGGAAGATACACTGGCGAACAAATCCTCAAGCAAACCTTTTACCAACCACTTGGTATTGAACATCTTTTTGATAAACAAGTCAAAGATCTAAGTGGTGGCGAATTGCAAAGAGTATTCATTGGTGCATGTCTAACAAAAAGAGCGGATCTTTACCTTATTGATGAACCCGCTGCTTTTTTGGATGTAGAAGAGAGAATTAAAGTTGCGAGAATAATTCGTAATGCTGCTAGTCTTTACAATGCTTCAGTTATAGCCATTGAGCACGACATGCAAATTGCAGACATTCTTGGAGATCGAGTCATGTTATTCTTAGGGGAACCTGGAGAGAAAGGATATACTGTAGGACCAATGGGTAAAAGAGATGGAATGAATCATTTTCTAAAAACTTTGAACATTACTTTTAGGCGTGATGCTGAAACTGGGAGAGCAAGGATCAATAAAGGCGGGAGTAGGTTAGATCGCGAGCAAAGAGAAAGCGGGGAATTTTTCTTTGAACGCAATTAATGTATTGCTGAATTGATTTCCTTAATTAATAGATTGAATAACAGAAACTTTTAATAAATTAAGAATTCAGTTTTTTCTAGAGGCAAAATAACTTGAATTATTCCTACCCTTATATATAGGGTGCAAACATTCATTGATTCTTTATTGTGTTTGTGCCCCTGCTAGAACAAGTCTAGTTGCCTTTAGTTTTGTGGCATATTAGAACTGGATAATTGAGGAGCTACAAAAAATGAAAATGGAAGAAAAAATACGAGTGATCACGAGAAATGCAGAAGAAGTGATCAGAACTGAAGAGATCGAACCTCTCTTCAAACGGAAAAAGAAACCAAATGCTTACATTGGTTTCGAGTTAAGCGGGAAACTGCACATAGGAAATGGTTTGCTTTGCGCAATGAAAATGCACGACTTAGTTGATGCAGGTGTACATATGACCATTTTTCTCGCTGACTGGCATAGTTGGGTTAATAATAAACTAGATGGCGATTTGGAGAAAATCCGAATTTCTGGTGAATACTTTATTGATGGTTACAAAGCACTTGGCTTAACAGAAGATAAAGTAACTTTTCGTTGGTCAAACGAACTAGTAGATAATGCAGATTATTGGGCTACTGTTATTAAGGTCGCCAAAGGTACCTCTCTTAATAGAGCACTTCGAGCTTTACCTATTATGGGTCGAACAATGGCTACCGAAGATATGGAAAGCGCTTGGTTATACTATCCAGCAATGCAGGCTGCTGATATCTTTTACATGGATATTGATATTGCTTACGCAGGTATGGATCAAAGAAAAGCTCATATGATTACTCGAGATGTTGCTCCTAAACTAGGCAAACCTAAACCAATTACACTTCATACTCCTCTAATTGCTGGTTTAACTGGTGCTGGTTCAAAAATGGATTCCGATGCTGACCCGGATCTGGCAAAGATTGAAGCGAAGATGAGTAAATCCAAACCAGAAACTTGTGTTTTCATACATGATACTGAAGAGGATTTGAAACGCAAATTTAAGAAAGCTTATTGCCCAGCAAAAGAAGTTGATGGTAATCCTATAATTGAAATCGCAAAATACGTAATTTTTGCTCGAGACAAAGCATCACTAAATATTACTCGTCCTGAAAAATTCGGTGGCGATCTTGAATATATCAAATATAGTGATCTTGAGAAAGATTATGTTGCTGGTAAACTACATCCACTCGATTTGAAAAATGCTGTAGCTCAAGGACTTGGAAAGATCCTCGAACCAGTTCACAAGTACTTTGAGAAGAAACCAGAAACACTTGAAGCAGTAGAAAAAATGCTAGGAGAAACTAAGAAGAAACGCTAGAATTTTTTTTCTTCTTTATTTTTGTCTTTGAGATAATTGTAAGAAATTCCCTTCAGGATCTTTAAAGGTAGCAACCAAAGTTGATCCTACATCAGTTATTTTTTCTTCTCCATAGAATTCAATGCTTTTCTTTTCTAATTCTTCAACAGCAGTTTTAATATTTGAAACTTTAAATGAAATTACAATCGGCTGTTGTTCTAACTGTGAAGGTTTTGGTCCACCATAATCAAGAGCAAATCTGGTTGTCGGTCGTTCATCTTTTAAGGTGAATTCCTGCCACCCCAAATCGGGTGTTTTATGGTCAATTTTTAATCCCAGCTTTTCTTGGTACCATTCAGCCATTTTTTCTGGATTTTTCACATGAATAAATACAACATCTACACCAATTATCATAGACTATACTTTCTTCACCACAATTTATAAAAATTAAGCAACTAAATTCGATTAGGGTTGGTTATGTACGAAAGCAGGTTCTCTCATCGTTCAATGATTGTTAGCAAAAATGGTGTGGTTGCATCTAGTCAGCCTTTAGCAGTTCAAGCAGGTATTGATATCTTAAAGAAAGGAGGTAATGCAATAGACGCTGCTATTGCAGTAGCTACAACACTTAATATTGTCGAACCTATGAGTTGTGGTATTGGGGGAGATGCTTTTGCATTAATATTTAGTAAAAAGGATAACAAACTCCATTCCTTAAATGCAAGTGGTTGGGCTCCTAAGAATTTATCCATTGATTATTTCGAGGAGAAAGGAATGGATAAAATACCAGAATTAGGTTTAGAAGCTGTTAGTATTCCAGGAGCTGTTAGTGGTTTTGCTAAAGCTCTGGAAAGATTTGGCACTATGAGTTTCAAGGAAGTACTAGAACCTGCCATCTATTATGCTGAAAAGGGATTCCCTGTTAGTGAACTTGTAGGCTCTTCTTGGCATCGAGCAGTGGAAAAATTACATACTCATAAAGCGACAGCTAAGAATTATTTGCCTAAAGGTGTTGCTCCTCGAGTAGGAGAGACTTTTTATTCTAAGGACATTGCTAAAACTTTCAAATTAATTGCAAAGGGTGGAGCTGAGGAATTCTATAAAGGTTCTATTGCAAAGAAAATAGTTGAATTTTCAGAAAAAAATAATGGTTTCTTCACTCTTGAAGACTTTGCAGCATTTGAGGCAAAATGGGATGATCCAATTAGTAGTAAGTATAAGGATTATGAAGTATTTCAATGTCCACCTAATGGTCAAGGTATTGCAACCCTATTAGGCTTAAACATTACAAAAGGCTTTGAAATGGATTCTATGATTCATAATTCTTCACAATATCTTCACTTACTTATTGAAGCGAAAAAACTAGCATGGGCTGATCTTAGAACTTTTGCTGCTGACCCTGAATTTAATAAATTACCCCTTGAAGAATTGTTATCTGATGATTATTCCACTAAACAACAAAATCGAATTGACTTGAATAAAGCAGCAGAGAATGTGTCTCCAGGATTAGATTGGTCACATGGCGATACAATCTATCTATCCGTTATCGATAAGGACAGAAATGTTGTTTCATTTATCAATAGTCTCTATATGGGATTTGGTTCAGGAATCGTTGCGGAAGGGACTGGAATTTGCTTGCAAAACAGAGGAAGTCTTTTCTCATTAGATAGAAAGCATTTGAATTCCCTTGAACCTAGAAAGAGACCCTTCCAAACAATTATTCCAGGCATGGCATTTCAAAACGACTTGCCGGTGCTTAATTTTGGAGTAATGGGTGGAGATATGCAACCACAAGGGCAAATGCAAGTGTTTCTTAATCTTGTAGATTTCGGAATGAATGTCCAGCAAGCAATTGAAGCCTCAAGATTCAGACACTATGATGATAATTTTGTAGCTTTAGAAGAAGGCATTGATTTGAAAACAAGAGTTGAATTGATTAACAAAGGACACAAGTTACGATCAAATATCAGAGAATTCTTCGGTGGTGCTCAAGCCATTGCTATTGATTATGAAAATGATGTTTTATTTGGCGGTTCTGATCCCAGAAGAGATGGCTGTGCAATAGGTTATTGATGAAAAAATAAAAGAAAAATAGTTACTACTATTTCTCTTTAACAACGGGATTTTCTAAAATCCCAATTTTTTCAATTTCTAAGGTAACTATATCTCCTGCTTTCAAATATTGAGAAGGTTTTTGATAATGACCCACTCCTGAAGGAGTTCCAGTAAATATTATATCTCCTGGTTCGAATGTAAACGACTTTGATAAATAAGAAATTGTATAAGCAACCGAGAAAATCATATGTTTTGTGTTTGATTTTTGCCAAGTATTACCATTTACTTTCAGTTCAAGTTCCAATTCTTGTGGATTTGGTATTTCATCTGGTAACACAATCCAAGGTCCCATGGGAGCAAAAGTGTCCATGGTTTTCGCTCGAGTGAATTGTTTATCTTCATATTGATAGTCTCGTGCTGTAACGTCATTGCCAATCGTATAACCAAAAACATGTTCGAGTGCTTTATCTTCCGGAATATGTTTTCCTTTCTTTCCAATTACTACAACAAATTCAATTTCAACATCAGGTTTTTCTGAGATTTTTGGAATCACAATATTATCTTGATGACCTATTATTGCTGAATTGAATTTTCCCCAAATCATTGGATTCTTGGGTACTGCAGCACCACCTTCTTTTGCATGATCAAGGAAATTTCTTCCTAAACAGATGATTTTTTGTGGATTAGAGATTGGCGCTCGAAATTTTATTTCTTCAAGTGGATAAAAAGCAGCTGAATGTATTCCATTGAAAATTTCTGAATCATTGGATTCAAGTTCCTTAAGTTGTTCTATCATTTGTTTAAGCTTCTTAATTCCCTTATCTCCGATTTCAATGAAATCTTTCATATCCTTAATAGTTTCAAATTTTGACTTGGGTAAACGCTCCCCAGCATTGACAATATCTATAATTTCACTTTCACTCCAGAAAGTTCCAATTCGATTTTGCCCATCTTTTGTTTGGAAAGTAAATATTTTCATTTTGATTACCTATAATTTTTCTCAACAATCTCCCCTTGAATTATTTGAGTTTTAAAATTCATTGGTAGTACTTTTATTTTGTCTTTTTAGTATTAAAATAAGAAGCAATTTCCAGACAAAACACTTTTTTAGCGTGAAGTCCACATCTTTAGTGTTATATTATTTGTTGCGAGGTAGTAAATTTATGACTAAAATGAAGAATGCTGAAAGATTAAATAAAATTGCTCCATCTGGTATTAGAGAACTTTTCTCACGTGCACAAGGAATTCCCGGAGTAATTTCATTAGGTATTGGGCAACCAAATATTCCTACACCTAAAGGTCTTGTTGATTCTGTTGTTCGTCTAATTGAAGGCGGAGATAATTACTATTCCCCTACCCCGGGCACTAAAACTTTTAGAGAGGGAGTAGCAGAACAAAATAAGCGTGATTATAATCTTGATTATGATTCAAACACCCAAATCCTTGCAACTGCTAGTGGTTGTGAAGCACTTTATTGTGCGCTAATGGCTTTTGTTGATCCTGGAGATGAAGTATTGATCCCTGATCCTTCCTTTCTCACTTATCCTCGTCAAACAGTTCTTGCTGGTGGAGTTCCTGTTTGGATGAAGCCCACTAAGGAATTGAAGATTGATACTTCTAATCTTCAAGAATACATTTCTAATCGTTCCAAAGTAATTATT
>JABLTI010000050.1 GCA_013166835.1 Promethearchaeati archaeon
GACGGGTTTGTCTTCGCATATAAAACAAATATAGTAGGACTATTGTTAGAATAACAAACAACTGCAGTAAAGCAAGTGCAGCTGCTAGATTAGTTTCTCCTGCTCTGTATTCTGAAAATACCTGGGTTTCTAATGTTCTAAAATAATCACCTAGAATAATGATTACCCCGAAACTGAGAAAACAGAAAACAAAAGTGAGTAAAGAAGCTGTAAGAATAGGAACGAGGAAAAGTGGTAAATAAACTCTAAATAATAGGTGAAAGTTCTTACTGCCAGATGTTTTTGCAGCATCAATAATATCATTATCAAAATTTTTGTAATAAGCAGAGATGAAATGAACAAATAAAGGAATATTATAAAATGCATGAGCAAGGACAATAAGAATTAGTTGTGCTCCATTAGACTCTTGTTCTCCAAAAATACTTAAAAATCCCATGCCAACCAAAACTGAAGGTAAAACAAATGGAACAGTGAAAAAAGTTAGCAAGAATTTTCTTCCTTTAAAATCATACTTACCAAAGAAATACCCTATTGGAATGCCTATGATTAAAGAAACTAAAGTACTAAGAATTGCTTGAGAAAACGTGAAAGCAAATAACTTGTAATATAAACCATCTCTCAAAATATTTCCAATATACTGAAAAGTAAAACCATCTCCATCCACAAAACTAGAAATTAAAACCAAAAGAAACAATACTATAAGCATAATTGGAGCTAACAAACTCATAATTCTCAATGTCTTTTTACCAGAGTGCTCCAATTTCATATTCTAAAACCATCAGTAATTATTATAACCCTAATATATTAAGGGATTATAAATTTTAAAGGTAAATATGATATATAACAAAACAATATCATATATTCAAGTGAGTAGAACAACGAAAGTAAAAGGTTTAAGCAATGCCAACAATCGAAGTTCGAAATATCAGTAAAACATTTGAGGATTCCATTGCTATATTGGATATAAGCTTCAAATTAGATGATGGTGAGCTGATAACACTTTTAGGTCCTAGTGGTAGCGGAAAAACAACGGTTTTACGTTTAATTGCAGGATTAATTGAATCTGATACTGGTGAAATTTTTTTTGACGGAATTGACATCTCAAATGTTCCAACTGAGGATAGAAATATTGGTTTTGTTTTTCAATCATATGCCTTATTTCCTCATTTGACTGTTGCTGAAAACATAGCCTTTGGTTTAGAAACTAGAAAGTGGGTAAAAGAAGATATTATCTCTCGAGTTGTAGAGATGCTTGAATTAGTAGATTTAACCGGTAAAGGTAAACGGTATCCAAGAGAATTGAGTGGGGGAGAAAAATCACGGGTTGCATTAGCTAGAGCATTAGCTCCTAAACCTTCTCTGTTACTTCTAGATGAACCACTCTCCGCACTTGATATGTCCCTTAAAGAATCTCTAAGAGATATTATAAGAGAAATTCAGCAAAAAGTTCAGGTGTCAACTATTTATGTTACACATGATCAAAAGGAAGCAATGGAAGTATCTGATAGAATAATTCTCCTCAATGAAGGACAAATTGTTGAGTCAGGTACACCTCAAAAACTCTATCTAACTCCAAAGAGGCAATTTACTGCTGAATTCTTAGGTGTGACAAATCTTTTAGATGGTACTCTCAAGAAGAAGAAAGACCAATTCCTATTTGAAACATCATTTGGAGTTTTGGAAATTCTTACACCAAGTGATTCTTCAATTTCTGAAGGAAAGGTAACGATTTTTCCAGAACACATCAGCATTTCAATTAAAAAAATGAATCAAACAAATGAATTCCCTGCAATAATTAAGAAATCATCTTTTGGTGGACCATATGTTGATCTAGTAGTCACTGTGAACTCTACAGATTTAGAGGTACAAATAACAAGTTCTCAGATCGATGAAATGTACAAGAAAGGTCAGAAAGTTTTCATTTGTATTCCAAAGGAGTATGTCCTCATTTTAGAAAATTAAAAATAAAATTAGAATATGGAAATAGTTCTCTACAAGATAGATTATTATTCTTATAATCTGAACAATTGTAAAGCTTCTATTTCACTAACGCCTTCAATCTTCTCTAAAATTTCTTCAAGATGATCTTGTAATCCATCTTGCTCTTTAAAATTAATGTCAACGACAAGTGCTACTAAGCCAAATGCAATCGGTCTTTCCCCGCTTGCAGTCACCTTCATATCTTCGGGGAGTGCTTTTATAATTCGTTCTTTAATCACTGCTGGTTTTATCTCTGGATCTTCTGGTAGGATTTTGTATGTTCCAACTATTCTTGCCAATTTTTTTGTCTCCGTTATAATTGAATTTACAAATAATCTGCATTTTTGATTTCAGTCGTATTGAGTTTGCTTTAATACTCTTTCCATTTGGTAATTAATTCTTAATGGGAACTATAGTAAGCACTATTTTCTTGTCATCAATTTCCCATTTTGATGTTACCCCATGCTTCACAACACCGGTTTTTATCGTTACTGAAAGTGTTTCAGTTTTTATATAATCAGCCCAAATTTCAATAGCTTCTTTTATTTCGTTATCTCCTTGGTAATAGAGTTTTATGTTTTGAGTATATTCCAAATCAGCGTCTTTTCTCATGGATTGAACACGTCTAATAATGTCTCTAACAAGTCCTTCTTGTATTAATTCTGGTGTGAGTTCAGTGTTGATAAAAACTTGACCGCCCTCAAAAGCAGCATCTGAATATCCATCTCTTCCGCTAGAAATGATCTCTACATGTTCCTCAAGAATCTTGAATGATCCAACTTCTGTTTCAACTGTAAAAGCTTGATTTTCCCTTAATTCTTGAGCAGCTTTATGTGCTTTCTTTCCTTTGAGATTCTTGATAGCATCACCTACATCTGGAGCATTCTGCTTGAAAGTAGGACCAAGAATTTTGAATTTTGGTTTAAAGGTATACTCAACCATTTCAGAGAGTTCAGATTGGAATGTAACTTTCTTAACATTTAGTTCTTCCATGATTTCATTCAGAAATTGTTTTGCCATTTTTTGTTGGGGGATTGAGCATCCAACAATTAGTTCTTGAAGTGGCAATCTAACTTTAATATTCGCTTTTGCTCGTGCAGCTCTACCTGCTTCAACTATTGCGATAGAAAAGTCCATAGCTTCTTCTAATTGAGGATTAATATCTTTTGCATTTTTGGCGGGATATTCCTCAAAATGAACACTAAGATGCTTTTCTTTTTCCTTTCCTTTATACAATCTTTTTACAAGATTTTGATAAATCTCTTCAGAAGCGAAAGGAATGAATGGTGCCAGAAGCTTGCATAATGTAACAAGAGTTTCGTACAAAGTTATGAGTGCATCATTTTTGTCTTTTGTAATTTCGGAACTCCAAAATCTCCTTCGAGAGCGTCTAACATACCAATTACTCAAGTGTTCAACAATGAATTCGTCAATAGCAGCAGCTGCTTTATGAGATTGAAATTCATCAAGATTGTTTCTTACAATGATAATTAATGAATTCAACTTCGATATTAACCATTGATCGAGAACTGATCTCTCTGTTACTTTACTAGTAATTGTTCTTGGATCAATATTGTCAATATTAATATTCGTTATAAAGAATGAATAAACATTCCACAATGTATTAAAGAATCGTCTACGAGCATCTTCAATAATTTCTTGAGAAAACCTTGTGGGATTCCAAACAGGAGATGAAAAGAAATACCATCTCATAGGATCTGCACCAATTTTCTCGTAAACCAAGGATGGCTTGACAACGTTCCCTAAATGTTTGCTCATCTTCACTCCTTGTTTATCGAGAACATGACCCATAGTTAAACAATTTAGAAAAGATGGTTTGTCAAATAAAGCAGTGCTAATTGCTAGCAAAGTGTAGAACCACCCTCTTGTTTGATCAATAGCTTCAGTAATAAAATCAATTGGGAAATGATTTTCAAAATTCTCTTGATTCTCAAATGGATAATGCCATTGAGCAAATTGAGATGCACCGGATTCATACCAACAATCGATAACAAATGGTTCTCGTTTCATTTTCTTTTTACATTTCGGACAATAAAGATCGATTTCATCGATCCATGGTTGATGAAGCTCAAAATCCTCGGGGAGATCTTTTTTCATGAATGACTTTAATTCATCAACACCACCTATACACTCGATATTACCACAAGAACAAACCCAAATCGGTAGTGGTGATCCCCAGAATCTTTCCCTGCTTAATGCCCAATCAACAATATTATCTAAGAAATCCCCAAAACGTCCATGTTTCAAATGAGCAGGAACCCAATTTATTTGTTCATTAGTAGCAAGGATATTTTCACGAAGGGTGCTCATTCTAATTAACCAAGCCTCTCGAGCATAATACATAGTAGGGGTTTTACAACGCCAACAAAAACCACTTGTGTGTTTTTCAACTTTGTCAGTCACTAAACGATTTTCTTTTCTTAGCGCTTTTAGTATGTGTTTATCTGCATCTTTAATGAACATTCCAGCCCAAGGAGTAATTTCTTCTTTGAATTTTCCATTAGTTTCAACTGGTTGTAAAAATGGTAAATCTTTCTGGAGTGCTAACTCATAATCTTCAGGTCCAAAAGCCGGTGCAGTATGAACAATACCTGTTCCTTCCTCAGTACTTACGAAATCTGCAACTACAACTCGGAATCCTTTGTTTTTGTTTTTTGCAGGGAGTTTTGCATAAGGAATTAGTTGGATGTATTTCATTTCCTCTAATTCTTTCCCTTTTACTTTCTCGAGTATTTCATAATCTTTCTCTGGAAAAATAGCTGTTACTCTATCTTCCGCAAGATAGTAAATTTCATTCTCCCGTTTAATTTTAGCATACATAATATTCTTTCCAACAGCTAAACCAACATTGGAAATTAATGTCCATGGTGTTGTTGTCCAAGCAAGGAAATAAGTATCAGGTTGACCTTCTACACTGAATTTTACAGTAATGGATGGATCTTCTGTTTCCTTTAATCCTTGAGAATACTCATGACTACTTAGAGTTACTTCACATCTAGGACAAGATGGAATTACTTTATGTCCTTTAATGAGGAGTCCTTTCTTCCAAAGCTCCTTCAAGCTCCACCAAACAGATTCGATATAATAGTCTTCCATAGTAATGTAGGCTTTATCCATATCTATCCAGAAGCCTACGCGCTTGGTCATATCTTCCCATTCTTTTACGTACTTCATGACCGATTTTCTACACATACTATTGAACTCTTTAACACCATAATCTAAAATCTCAGGTTTGGAGTTTAATCCTAATTGTTTTTCTACTTCGATTTCTACTGGTAAACCATGACAATCCCATCCTCCAATAAGTGGGAAAACAAAAAAACCATCCATTGTTTTGTATCTGAGATATAAATCCTTCAAGCATCTTGTCAATACATGACCGACGTGTGGTAAACCATTCGCAGTGGGAGGTCCTTCTAAGAAGATGTATTTCTTGAGATCTTTTCTTTCCTCTCTGAGTTTATGAAATACATTCTCTTTATCCCAATATTTTAGTATGTTTTCTTCAATCTTTGGCAAGTGTACGAAAGTTTTTACTTCTTTGAAAAGAGCCATTTTGTTTTGACCTCGATTATTAAAATGAAAGATAGTTGAAATCTGATTGCCTTTTTAATATTCGGAAAATCTTTGGATGCTTTAAAGGTTTTTTGATGATATAGTTTTCAATGAAACAGTCAAAATTTGACAAATTATCCGAAACCATTATGAAATGCTTTTTCTAATATTTAGATTATGTTGGAAACTAGTGAAACACAAGAAAATAGCGAAGATACTAATCCAGACAACGAATTACAATCCTATCTTGAGCAAGAAATCTTCGTTGAACCTAAACGTAAAGTAACTTGGCGATCCTTCATAAGAATTAGTGTTTCCATGATAATTGGATTAGTTATGTATTATGGGTTTTCAGGTACTATGATAAGAAATGCTGGTTTCTGGATAATTTTTGTTGGTGTAGGCTTATTTCTTATATCAGTTATCTTTGGATTTGAACGTGTGGATTAAACTTAGAACAAAGATTAAGAAATATAAAGAAAGAAAATATCTCATATTATTTCTGAAAATCCTCTTCAGACCATGATGAGACACGAATACTCTCACTTTTGCATTTCGGACACACAGTTCTTTGAAAAACAAGACCATCATCTTCAACTTGGATATATTCTGCTTTGTCGAATCGATGATTGCAATCATTGCATATGTATACATCCGGTCTCCAAACATCAGAGGTTTTCTTATCCTTCTTTGTCATGAATCTGCCCCAGTGATTATTAACTGTAAATATGTTCTAACGGTACCTTTAATACATTTTTTGGTTTAAAGATGTATACTTGCTGAATTTTTTTTTGAGTTCAATTTCGATTACATGATATTTCTCCTAACAATACGAATTTAAACAATACTTAAATAAATGACAATAATTTTAAAGCAAAAAGAAATTCAAGAATTAGTCTTGAATAGAGCGTATACATATTCGGAGTTGCATAAGATCCATGTCAGTATGGCGAGATAAAACTAATCGAACAATCCTAATATCCTCAATTTTCTTAGTACTTGTAATAGCACTGATTATATTCATTTCATTCTTTAATATTGATGATAATCCATTATCACCAAGTTTAAGTTGGATATTCATTGATGGAGTAATGTTTACCTTTGTAATTTTGCTCTTCTGGGGATTGTACTTCAATATTTTGCTATTGATTGGCAGTATTCGAGAAAAAATGAATGCTCTACCTGGTTGGGTAGAAGTAATTATTAGTATGATAATTACATTACTTCCAGCTATTTTCATAGGGAATACTGGAAATTTCTCAACTAAATGGGTTGTATTTGGTGGAACAGCTCTTGGAGTTGTATTGATAACCTTATGGTTTGTCATGTCAAGCACACCCAAAGAAGAAGCTACTGCAAAAGCATGAATAGCATAGCTCTTCTCACTTCATTCTTTTATTTTACCTCTATCATTAATTTGTGTCATATCAATGACTGTATCATTGTTTTTCAGTAAAAAAAAGTTAATTTCTAATCACTCTTGAAGTAAAACTTATTTACTCATGATATTTCAAATTGACATGAAAGGCAAAAAAACCAAAAAATCAGCCTAAACCAAGTACCATAGGATGGTTTCGATCACCCTATATATTTACTCTTTCGATTGGGCTGAGTCCCTATTAACTTGCATGCTGGAATCAGCATCCTTTTGATTCAAGCGGTGAGAAAGTATCTTTTCATTGGAAAGACCCAAGGGACAATTAAAGGGTATTTTTGCTTTGTAAAAACTTACTAAAAGTAAGAAAAATAGAAGTAATAGGTGAAAATTATGTCCCACGATTCAGGTGAAAGACGGCAATTTATTGATCTAGAAAAGAAAGCTCTTGTTAGATATACATACCGTAATCAGAAATTTGAAATTATCGTGGATCCCGAAGCTGCGTTGAATTACAAAAAGGGTGAAGAAATTCCAGTAAGTGATATTGTAGAAGGATACATAGTTTTTCACAACGCAACTAAAGGAGAGAAAGCTTCCGAAATAATTCTGGAACAAACTTTTGAAACTGATAGTGAAGAGGAAATTGTAAAAATTATCCTAGAGAAGGGTGCTTTACAATTAACACAAGCACAAAGAAAGAAGCTTTTGAAAGATAAGATTGATGAAATAATCAGCTTTATACATGTTCATTGTATAAATCCCCAAACAAACAAACCACATCCACCAGCGCGTATTGAATCTGCTATGGATGAAGCTGGCGTAAACATAGATTATATTTTACCTCCAGACAAACAAGCTAAAGACATCATTAAACAAATTCAAGCAATTATTCCAATTAGGTTAGAATCAGTTGTTTTAGCTGTTAAAGTCACACCTGACTTTACTGGTCCTGCATATGGTATTATTGCAGGAGCTGGTGAAATACTTGAAGATCAATGGGGAAATGATGGATCATGGTATGCAAAAATTGAGATGCCTTCTGGTAAACAAGCTGATTTTCTTGATAAAATTAATCAACTAACCAAGGGTAAAGCCGAAGTAAAAATTGTAGAAAGAAAAAGTGAATAAGAAAAATTATGATAAAAAGGAGTAATAATGAATGCCCGTTTTAATAAAAGATAGATCCATGGTCACTCCCGGTGAAACTATCGCTGAAGGAGAATACCTGTTAGGATCTAATGTCTATAGAAAAGAAAAACAGGTTATCTCACAAGTAATTGGTCTTGTAACCATAAAAGATAATCACATTAGTGTTGTTTCTTTAAAAGGAAAATACTTTCCAAGAGTTGGAGATCTAGTAATAGGAAAAGTTACTGATGTCTCACTAAGTTCTTGGGTGGTAGATATAGAAAGTCCTTATCCTGGAATAATACGAACTTCATCATCTCTTGATAGAAGATTTGATCCCGTTAAAGATCAAACTAGAAAAATCTTTGATGTTGGAGATATTGTTGTCGCAAAGATTTTCTCCTTTGATAGAACACGAGATCCACAATTAACATTGAGAAATGATAATCGATCACAAAGCGGTCCATATTTAGGAAAGCTTACCGGTGGTAGAGTGATAAAAGTCAGTCCCTCTAAAATACCAAGACTCATTGGTAGAAGAGGAAGCATGATTTCAACAATCAAACAATACACTAATTGTCGCATGATAGTTGGACAAAATGGTTGTGTTTGGTTCAAAGGCAATAATTTTGAGGATGAATTTTTAGTTCTTCAAGCAATCGAGAAAATTGATCGAGAAGCTCATACTTCCGGATTGACTGATAGAGTGAAAGAATTCTTGGAAGAAATGGTTAAGGATAGAAAACCTCCAACCAAAACTCCGAAAGAAGAGAAACCTGTTGAGGAAAAGAAAGCTTGAAAAGCTATTACGAATGTTTCGGTGAAAAAAATGTCTAAAGAAAAAGAAAAAACAGTATTAATAACAAAAGATGGAATTCGACACGATGGTCGAAAAAAGGAAGACATAAGAGACATAAAATTTGAAGTTGGTGTCTTAGATCGTGCTGATGGTTCATGTTTAATCACTTGGGGTAGAAATAAAATATTAGCAGCAGTTTATGGTCCTAGAGAATTACATCCAAAACACATGCAGATGCCTGATAAGGCATTAATTAGATGTGAATATCGTATGGCGACATTCTCTGTTCCTGAGAGAAAAAGCCCTGCTCCTAAGAGAAGAGAAAGGGAAATATCTAAAATTTTAGGTGAAGCATTACAACCAGCAGTATTTGATTACTTATACCCACGATCTGTTATCGATGTGTTCATTGAGGTTATACAAGCTGATGGTGGTTCAAGATGTGCAGCTGTAACTGCAGCTTCCTTAGCAATAGCAGATGCAGGCGTGCCTATGAGAGATTTAGTTGCTGGATGTGCAGCAGGAATTTTAGATGGTCAAGTCGTTCTTGATTTAGATGATGTCGAAGATAAAGAAGGAGATGGAGATCTTCCATTTGCATATCTTCCTCATACTGAAGAGGTCGTCTTATTACAATCTGATGGAGTATTCTCACAAAAAGAATACAAAGAAGCATTGGATATGCTTATTCCAGCAAGTAAGAAAATCTACCAAATGCAAAGAGATGCATTGACAACCAGATATTCTCGTATTACAGAAGAAGTCATAGAAACACTAGATGAAGAGAAGACTCCCGCGAAACCAAAAGATAAGAAAGCAGAGCCAGCGAAGAAAGACGCAAAGAAAAAAACTGACGATAAGAAGGCAAAAGAACAACCTACTGAAAAAGTAGAGAAAAAGAGATTATTGAAGAAACCTGACAAGAAAACTCTTGACAAGAAGAAAACCTCCCCTAAAGAAAAGGCGGAAAAGAAGTGATTCGGAGGTTAAAAAATGGCAGATACCAATTTAATAAGTTTAGTAGAAAAAGAACATATAGTCTCATTATTGGATCATGGTAAAAGAACAGATGGACGAGCCTTCGACGAATTTAGAAAAATATCAATTATACCAGGCTATGTTGCAAAAGCTGAAGGTAGTGCTATCGTAAAAATAGGTCGCACAAAGGTTATTGCAGGTGTCAAAGCTCAACTTGGAACACCTTTCCCTGATACTCCCGATTCAGGTGTAGTAACTGCAACTGTAGAATTAGTTCCTATAGCTTCACCATTATTCGAATCTGGTCCTCCCAGAGCAAGAGCTATTGAGCTTGCTCGAGTGTCAGATAGAGCTATCCGTGAATCAAAATGTGTGAACAACGACTCTTTAGTCCTTATCTCTGGGAAAAAGGTCTGGATCCTATTCATAGATATTTATGTATTAGATCAAGATGGTAATCTATTTGATGCATGTGAACTTGCTGCTCTTGCAGCATTAATGAATGCTCGAATTCCAGAGACAAAAATCGTTACTGATGAAGATGGCAATGAAGATGTTGAAATCTTAGAAACAACCAAACCAATAAAACTAGATTTCATTCCAATTAGCTGTACTTTCGGAAAGATTGGAAAACATATAATTGTTGACCCAATCTTGAAAGAAGAAGGCATTGAAGATGCAAGAATCACTTTTGCGTTTAGAGATGATGATAAAATCTGTGCTACACAAAAAGGTGAAAACGGAACCTTCACAATAGATGAGCTTAAGAAATGTATTGACATTGCATCAGAAAGAACGAAAGAAATAAGAAGTCAACTAGATAAAATCACAGACGCGAAAGCTTATCCTTGGTCTGAAGAGACATAAAGAAGAGATAAAAAGCAAAAGCTCAGAGGATGGAAACATTGACAAGAAAAACAAAGAAAGTTGGATCCACAGGTCGTTTTGGTCCTCGATATGGTTCACAGCTTAAGAAGCGCTTCCTCAAAGTAGAAAACAGCATGAATGCAACACACAGATGTCCCAGTTGTGCAAGTCCCAAAGTGAAACGAAAATCAGTTGGGATTTGGAACTGCAAAAAGTGTGGTTTAAGTTTTGCTGGAGGAGCCTGGATACCAGTCACACCAACTGGAAGATCCGCAGCTAGAACTACATTGAGTTTAGAAGATCAACGGCTTGGTAAGACAAGGAAATGACTGAACGAGACATAGCTCCCTATGAAAAGTTCGTTCTAACGACATCAAGGAAGCCCAGTCAGAGAACACGATCATTTATTCGTGATCTTGTACGGGTTATCCCTTGGTCTTTTCATTTTACAAGAGGATCTTGCAGTCTAAATGATTTAGCTAATGAATTAGCTGTTTTAGGAATTAATCGACTCCTAATTGTTCATGAGAAAAAAGGGAACCCAAGTTTAGTCAAATTCTATAAACTAGACAAAAGCAAATTAATGGAGAGGGATTATCGACTAAGAATAAAGGGTATAAGTTTAGCTAGAGAGTTGAGAAGAGCTCGAACAGTTTTCACAGCTGATTCAAAGTTACAAGTGATTAATCAAAGCCAATCCGATTTTGGCGAACAATTATACACTATGCTTTCTTTATTCTTTAATTTTGAACGAAAAAGAGAATTACCTAGAGATGCAAATATGAAAGGAATTGCAATTATATTCGCTGATACTAATCAAGGGTTAATTATCTTAGATTTTCAACAAATTGAATCAAAAGAGATGATTGGTCCTCGCATTTCTATTTCGGATGTTTTTTTGGGTAAAAAAGGGGAAGCGATACGATCGCTAATGAATTTAATTGGAATGGGAAAGGGAAAAGAAAAAGAATCCAAATCTAATGGATAACTAAAATTCCTGGAGGGTTTCATATAACCAAAGGAAAAGAAGAGACAGTAAATATTCCAGAATCAATGGAATTTACATCGGAATTAATTATTAAATCAGAAAATCCCGATGAGATAAAAGCAGTTTATAATGCACTGAAACCCGAAACAACTGTAATGATTTCTCCAAGAGGAAAAACAGATATAAAAATTCAGGATGAAAAAACATTAATTATGTATTTTTTTGCAGTAGATTTCATATCCTTACGTGCTATGATTAGTTCATATCTTAGATGGATAGAAACAGCTTTTTCGTCTATTAGAATCTCTGAAAAAAGTTAAATTCAAAATTATAAAGACAGGCATTCCAATAAGGTAAAAAGATTTTTAATATAGTGAGAATCGAAACACTAAAAAGCAACTCATTCAAAGAATGAGATTAGAGGAATAAACATGACACACGGTTCAGTTCAAAAAGCTGGAAAAGTCAGAAATCAAACCCCAAAAGTAGAACAAAAGCATCACATTTCAAGATCTCCAAGGCTTCGAAACAAACACAATTATTACAAGCGCTATGTAAAGGGTATACCAACTGGTCAACAATCAAGCGCAAGAAGAAGACGAAGAAGATAAGGATTTTTTCTTAATATAGGGGTATGTCAAATACCCTTCCTTAACAATCTTTTAGTATTTTAAATGAATATTTATATTAATATCATTTTGAAAATTTCAAAGTAAATCTTAATTCACATGAGTAGGAAGATTGTGGATCTTGGTAAAGAAAGCATACAGGGAAATCGTAGAGATTCTGTTAAAAAATCCTCCAAAATCGAGTAAGGATCTCTCGAAAATAAAACGAGAAATATGTAAGAAATATTCCCTAGATTCATTTCCAAGAAATAGTGATATTTTGCAAATGGCTACGGATGATGAACGAGAACTTGTTTTACCATTTCTAATCAAGAAACCAAGTAGAACCTTATCTGGTGTTGCTGTTGTTGCTGTTATGAGCAAACCTCTTCCATGCCCACATGGAAAGTGTACAATGTGTCCCGGAGGGCCAGAACAAGACAGCCCACAATCTTATACTGGTTTTGAACCAGCAGCAATGAGAGGACAAATGTATAATTATGATCCGAAAGAACAAGTTATTGCTAGACTGCAACAACTTGAGGCAATTGGACATAACACAAGTAAAATAGACTTAATTTTAATGGGCGGAACCTTACCTGCAGCTCCGTTAGATTATCAAGAATTTTTCATTAAGGGTTGTCTTGATGGAGTCACAAAAAAGAATACAAAAACAATGGCTGAAGCAATTAGCGCCGCTGAAAAAAGTAAAAGAAGATGTATAGGTATAACGGTCGAGACAAGACCTGATACTTGTTCATTAGAAAATTTGAAGAGAGAACTTGATTGGGGAATTACTCGAGTAGAACTTGGGGTTCAAGTGGTAAGTGATAAGGTCTATAAAAGAATCAATCGTGGCCACACAGTTGAAGATGTAACCATTGCGTTCAAAAGACTACGTGATCTTGGTCTAAAAGTTACTGCGCACATGATGGTTGGCTTGCCAGGAATTTCATGGGAAGAAGAATTAGCTAGTTATAAAACATTAATGACAGATTCCCGTTTCGTACCTGATGAATTGAAAATATATCCCTTAATGCTAATGGAAAACACAAAGCTATATGATGAGCATTTAGCTGGAGATTATCAAGCATTAACATTTAAAGAAACAGTAAAGCGAGTGGCAGAATTTAAAGCAAATACATTACCAAGTATGCGAATTAAACGAGTTCTAAGAGACATTCCAGCAACGAAAATTTTCGCAGGACCAAAGAAAAGTGATCTAAGAGAATATGCTCAGAAATTCCTTGAGGAATCTGGAAGAACTTGTCGCTGCATCAGATGTCGGGAGGTTGGTCATAAGCAACAAAAGGGGATCATTCCTTCTGAAAAGGACATTGAATTAGTTAGAAGAGAATATAATGCCTCAGGTGGTAAAGAAATATTTTTGTCCTTTGAAGACACTTCACAAGATATTATTCTTGGTTTTCTAAGATTGCGTCACCCATCAGAAGATAAAATCATCTCAGAGGTTAATAATAAATCGTTTTCAATTATTAGAGAAATTCATGTTTATGGATCAGTGGTAGGAATTGGCACACAAGCAGAACGAAAAATTGATTGGCAACACAAAGGTTTTGGAACGAAGCTTATCGATGAAGCGACTAGGATTTCTAGAGATGAAGTAGGGAGTGAATTGCTTTTAGTTACTAGTGGCATAGGTGTAAGAGAATATTATGCAAAAAGAGGTTTCAAAAGATTGATGCCTTATATGGTTAAACCATTAACTAAGAACGCTTAATCAAATCTAATTAGACTTTCTCGGTATATATCTGGTTTTTCAAATCCTAATAAATTCAGGATAGTTGCTGCAACATTACTTAGTCCAGGATCATCTATATCAGGATTAATTTCATACTCCTTTTTCCAATTCTTATCAATGATCCAGAAACCAACAGGATTAAGTGAATGAGCAGTTTTTAGGCTTCCATCTTCAAGTTTCATTTCTTCACAGTTTCCATGATCAGCTGTAACCACAGTGATACCATTCAGTTTGTTAACAACATTGATGAGTTTTTTCAAGCAATTATCTACAATTTTCACTGCTTGAACCGCTGCTTCGATATTTCCTGTGTGTCCAACCATATCCCCATTTGCAAAATTCACTCGTAGGAATTTGAATTCCCCACCTTGCATAGCAGTAATGGTTTTTTCGCAAACCTCTTCTGCATTCATCTCAGGATGAATAGCTATCATCTCGTTAGGTTCAGAAGCAATTTTCATATATTGCTCTTTTTCAATACAAACATAACCAGAGCGGTTTCCGTTCCAAAAATAAGTTACATGACCAAATTTATGCGTTTCAGCAATCGCAAAAGAAGGAATATTATTTGAACAACAGTAATCAGACAATATATTTCTGATATGTGCTGGGTGGACTAGATATTTTTTAGGGATTAATTTATCTCCGTCATATTGAACTATCCCAGCATATTCAACTTTCGGATAGAATTCTCTATCAAATTCTGAAAATTCTTCTTCCTCAAAAGCTCTACTAATCTGTATCATCCTATCTCCGCGGTAATTAAAGTTTACAACAAGATCATTATCTACAATCTTTCCAATTGGCTTCATATCAGCATCTATAATGACAAATGGTGAGAGAAACTGATCACTCTTCTCTGGAAAACATTCACGAGCATGAGTAATTGCTTCTTCAGCTGAATGATAATAGCCTTTGTAGCCATTCACTAATTCTTCTTCTTCGATTTTTCCAAGAACGTGTGCAAACCAACCTCTTTGAACTATTTTCCAATCAGACTCATAACGATCCATGGTAATATGCATTCTTCCTCCGCCTGAGGCAATTTCATAATCATAATTTTTGGAAGCATAATTCATAGTAATTTCATTTAATCTTAATTCAAGCGGATGAATAAAAGTAAGAGCAGAATTGGCTGGAACATCTCTCCCATCAGTTAAAAGATGGAGTCGTAATTTCTGAATCCCAGATTCAGCAAATCCTTCAATTATCCTCAACAATTGATTGAAATTACTATGGACATTACCATCTGATAATAATCCAATAAGGTGAACAGTACCTTTTTTAGAAATTACTCTATCAGTTAATTGATGCCAGATTTTGGATCTATAAATAGAACCATCCTTAATTGAAGTATCAACTAATTTTGCTCCTTGATCAAAGATTTGTCCGGAACCAAGAGCATTATGACCAACCTCACTATTACCCATATTTTCATCTGAGATTAATCCAACTGCAGGTCCATGAGCTTTCAAGGTGCAATACAAGTTTTTCTTTTGGGTATTCTTTGTTATATTAGTTAAGGTTTTTGGCTTAGCAAGAAAAACAGCGTTACCATCATCTTCCTTCCCAAGACCAATGCCATCCATTATAATAAGTAGCAAAGGTCCTTTTCTACCGGGAAATGAAGATAATTTTTTCAGTTGATGCATGTAGTAAGCCTTCTAATTTTTGGTTGATATCTCGTTGATTTGTCTCGATTTACTTTAAAAAATATCTCATACAATGAAATAAATTTTCTTGAAGGGGCTTTATGGCTACGAATAACTCCTAGGAAATTTTATTATGTGACAAATAATGATTAAAATAATATAAATGTGATGCGATTCAAATGGGAAAGATAAAACAAGTAAAACCACACATTAGGACAATGCTCAATCACATATCTTTCCGTATGCTCTATGGGAGAATAGTAAAGGAACATCAATACTTGTCGAGTTTACATTATAATTTAAAAGCAGTTGGTTGGGATGATTTCACTTTCTTCCCAGATGGATTTGCAGCTAATGCTTCCTTACTGTATCTTTTATTTAAAATTCTCCAAAAAACCAAACCTAAAACAATTTTAGAGCTCGGTTCTGGACAATCAACAAAAATCACAACACGTTATGTAAAAGAAAATGAAAACTCACAAATTACTATACTTGAAGATTGTGAAGAATGGTTTGATAAAACAAATCTAGATATTTTCGCAAGTAAAAGATCAAGATATATTTGCTCACCTTTAGTACAAACGAAATTTGGTAAACATAAACGTTTATGGTATTCAACAAAATTATTAGTTGAAGAGGATAAAACCTATGATCTCATTCTAGTGGATGGTCCTTTTGGAACAATGAGATATTCGAGAATTGGAATTGCTAATTACATACCAAAAATAATTGATGAGAAGAATTTTATCATAGTTTTTGATGATGCGGCAAGAATAGGAGAACAAGATACAATCAAAGCTATCAAGAAGATATTTAGAAAGAATAATTTATCGTACGTTGAGTTTCATGTGTATGGGTCAAAAAAACAAACATGTCTCATTTCCCCAAATTTCTCGTTTTTAGGGACTAACTAGTTGATATAAATTAGTAGTCTTAAACTTCAGTAAATTTCTTTATTTATAAAAGAGAAACAAAATTAAGTAATAAGCAAATATGATTATATTAATTAAATAAAACTCAATGTGTTTGGACTGGGGACCATGTCAGAAGAGGACAAGAAATCAGATGATAAAAGACAAGAGGAGAATAATACACATTCTTCTACTTCTGAATCTAATCCTGTTAGTGAACAAATTATTCCCCCTGTAGTTCCTTCTGAGTCTGGAGAAGAGAAACTAACCAGTCAAGCAATAACTGATGCTGAATTACCAGAATTTAAAAGTGAAATTGGTCGCAAGCTGTTTGGGCCACAAATGACTTCAAAACAAGCTCCACCAACTCCTTCTGTTCCGAAAGAATTGAGAAAACTAAATTTACAGATTGAATTGAAATCAGAACAAAATGGCTTTTGTGTATTATCTGTAAATGATGCAAGAAAATTCACAGATGAGGACACTGGATTAATAATTTTGGAATCATCTACTTCTGAAATATCTCGAGCATCTAAATTTATGGTTGATGAACAACAAAAAGAAGGGTATATGCAAGTAAGTGAAGAAATCTACAAATCGCTAAATTGTGATGACGAGAGATTATTCATAAGATTTTATTCTGAAGATCCAATAAGAGTTGAAAATGTCACACTTGCTGTTAGTCCTATTTCTGGTAATGATATATTCCATACTGTCGGTAGTCTTCGTAAAAGTTTAGCAAAGCTAAAAAAATTCTTGGAATCATATACGGTTTTCGAAGGATTAACTGTAAAGTGGAAAGAAAGAAATGCTGTAATTAAAATAGCAAAAATTTCCCCGGGACTCTATGAGAATGACGTAGGAATTTTCGATTTTACAAAACCAAGAGTTTTAACCATAAAACCTGATGGTGCAATGCAGTTTAATACAATATTAATTATGGATATGTCCAAATCTATGAATGGTCGAGATTTAGAAGTTAAGAATGTCAAGTCTGCAATCGAAAGAATAAGGAATGCCTTTAGTAATGAGGAGCTAGAAGCGTTTCTAAAAGTCTTCAAAGAAGGAAATAATGTCCAAAGGAAATCCGGAGCGATTTTTGCTAGTTTGCTGTATTTAAGTGAAAAAGCAAGGATTGGGATCAGTGAAACAGTTAGTCTCATCATGTTTGCTAATGGTGCCGAGATAATTAGAATCGAAAACAAACCATATGTTATAGCAGATTCCAGATCCAAAACTGCTCTTAATTCCATAGCTGAACAAGTTCTAGGAGATTTAGAGGATAAAATGGGTGCTGGAACAAATATGGCTTCAGCTATTGAAGCTAGTGAAGAAATTATGAAAAATCTTCCTAGATCAAAACGCAAATGGCCATTAATGATTATTCTCCTAACAGATGGGTTCGATACAAGTAAACGAGTGAGGGAAGCTGTAAGAAATACCTACTCAAAGAAAGAAAATGTTGTTTTACATGCCGTTGGTCTAGGTCCTTATGTAAATAAACAAGAACTAATAGAAATCAGTGAACTATGTGGGGGAGAATTATTTCAACCAGATGATTTAGGAGAACTACTCCAGTGGTATGCTAATCGAGCTAAAGATCTTTCCATAAGATTAGCTGAAACAGAGACAAATTAGCATTATTTATTGGTTAATAGAATTTGACGGAAAGGTATTTTAAGAGTAAAATTTTCATTTTGGTGAAGGATCCGTAGCGCAGCTAGGACAGCGCATCTGCCTCCTAAGTAAGACAAAAATTGGAAAACAGGAGAAAGCAGGTGGTCGTGGGATCGAAGCCCACCGGATCCGCCATTCTTCTTATATCTATCTCTTCAAAAGTCTCAGAAACGCTTATTTTATAACTATCCTCTTTTAATAAAATCAAGCAAAATATTAAAATTAAATTGAATGAAATATAACAAATTGATATTTTGTCTAGAAGGCCTCAAAAATTGGAGACAATCAGAGTCTTACTAGTAGACGATGAAAAGGAACTACTGAAAGCTACCAAGTTATATTTAGAGAATGCTGTGAAAGATTTTCGAATAACTACATGTAATTCCGCAAATAATGCTTTGAACTGCTTGAATAAGGAACCTTTTGATGTAATTATTTCAGATTTTCAGATGCCAAATATGGATGGATTGGAACTATTAGAGAAAATTCGAGAAATGGACCCCGATATAGCTTTTATAATTTTTACCGGAAAAGGACGAGAAGAAGTTGTAATTAAAGCTCTAAATCTAGGAGCAGATTATTATTTGCAGAAAGGCGGGGATGTCCGAAGTCAATTCAGTGAATTGATAAATCTCATTAATAAATCTGTGGAGAAGAAGAAAGCAGATACAGCTTTAAGAAAAAGCGAAGAAATGTTCTCCAAGGCTTTTAAATTTAGTTTGAATGCTATGGCACTTAATCGTTTCAAAGGGAGTGCTTTCATAGATATTAATGAGAATTTCACAAAACTGTTACACTATTCAAGAGAGGATGTATTAGAGAAGAATCCTGAAGAACTATCTTTATGGGCTAAGAATGAGGATTATTTGGAATATCAAAGATTACTTAGAGAAGCAGGAGAAGCAATAGATTACGAAACATTGTTATGTACAAAAGATGCACAAATTATTCCTGTTCTGATTTCTGGTTCTTTAATAGAAATAGAAGGTGAACTCTGTGTGCTCTCTGTTGCTCGAGATATCACTGAGTTAACAGAAGCATTAGAGGCTTTGAAGGAAAATGAACAAAGGTATCGCTTATTGTTTGAAGGTTCCCCAGTAGCTCTATTAAATCTCAATCTATTTGATGTTAAGAAGCAACTTGATGAACTTGGAGAACAAGGAGTTGAAAGTTTAAGAGAATACTTCAAAACATATCCAAAAATTCTGGTAAATTATGTGAATTTAATTAATATTAATGAATTCAATAATGCAGTCCTCCAATTAATAGGAGCCACAGATGAAAATTCCGTTAGGATCTTTTTAGATCATGAATTCACTCTAAAAAATATCGAGTTATTCTCCAAGATTTTTGAATTCTTAATCTCTGGAGGAACTTTATTTGAAGAGGAATTCACAGTCTTCAATTTGAGGAATGAGAAATTACGGATATTGGTACGAGTAGTTTTTGCACCTGGTTATGAGGATACATGGTCTAAAGTATTTGTAACCATGATGAATCTTACTATATTTTGAATTATTATTAATAGGAATATTTGTTTTTATTCGGAATCTTCTTATAATTTAGGAAAAAATATCACGTAAGTGGTGAAACACATTTGGTGAAAGACCCCGATGCCAGCATAAAAGATGCTTTACAAAACAATCTAAACAAGGTGATAAAGAAACTGGGATTGTCAGGTAAAGCTCAGGTTCAAGAAATTACAAAAAAAACAGCTTTTGGTGATTTATGTACACCAATTTTCCAAATAGCAAAAGAGAATAAGAAGAATCCAATTGAACTTGCAAAGGAAATCGCTGAGAATTTTCCAAAAGATGATTATGTCACTAATGTCACTTCAGAAGGAGGTTTTGTGAACTATACACTTGAACGGGGTCATTATAGCAAAATCGTTTTAGAAGCAATTTTGACAAATGAGAAATTCTTTGCTAGTGATATTTACAAAAACCAAAAAATCATTGTAGAACACACATCTGCAAACCCAAACGGTCCAATTCATATTGGGAATTTTCGAGGTTCAATAATTGGAGATAGCTATGCTAGAATCTTAAAAACTGTAGGTGCTAAAGTTAGAACTCATTTTTATATCGATGATTTAGGGCATCAAGTACCTGTATGTGTTATCGGATATGATTTACTTAAGAGAAACAACCTAGTTTCGAGTGACGTTAAAATCGATTATTATCTTGGGCAAATCTATGGAATCACTCATACAATGTATGATATCCAAAAATTAAAACAGGATTTGAAATCGAAATACGATATTACATTGGGTAAGAATCTATATTGGTTGCAGAAAAATGAAGTAGAATTACTCAATTCGAAAGCTATCCCCGCAGAAGAGTTAAAAGAGTATCAGAAAAGATTCGACTTTCTTCTAAGTATTCAGAATGATATCTACAAACGCTTCAAATCATTATATGATAACATAAAGAGTTGCCTAGAAAAAGAGCAAGTTGATTTGCCAAAAGCAGTTCCAGATTTAAATAGAAAATATCAGGAACAAGAAAAGACCACAGTAAAAATTGTTCGAGCTACGTGTGAAGCTGCAATCAGTGGTCACAAAGAAGAATTAGGTTTACTAGGAATTACTTTTGATAAGTTTGATTGGGAAGCAGATTTGCAATGGTCTGGCAAAGTCTTTGATGCTTTATCAACACTAGAAAAAAATGGGTATATTATAAAAGATGGAAAAGCACGACTCTTTGAATCAAACAAAGCAGCGAATTTGAAAGGTGCAAGAGAATACTTGAATTTGAAGAAAACATATGAGGTTCCAAATGGAATGCTTATAACTTCAACAGGAGATACGTTGTATCTTCTAAGAGATATTCCGTATTCCCTTGAAAAAGTTGATCAGTACAATTCAGACAAGGTGTTCAATGTTATTGGTAAACCACAAGAACTAACACAAATTCAATTGAATCTTACACTGAGAGCCCTTGGAAGATCTGATGCAGCAAATAAGTTGTGGCATTTGAATTATGAATATATGGAACTAAAAGGTGCTCTTACAACAATGAGTGCACGAAGACTACAATATATTACTCCACTTGATCTTTATATGAAAACAAAAGAAGCAGTCCTTGAATCATTTTTGAAAGAACGTGATTATCCGGAAGAAGAAAAAGAAGAGATCGCTAAAACTGTTGCAGTTGGAGCTATCAAATATTCAATAATAGCTGTAGGATTGCTGAAGAAACTTATTTTCGATCCTCAAGAAGTTATTTCATTGAACAACAACACTTCACCATTTATTCAATATGCTTTTGCTAGGTCACAGAGTATTTTAGCGAAAACTGATTTCAAATGGAAGAAAACAGATCAAGACTCATTGACTCATCTGCAAGAAGAAGAAGAATGGTTGCTCGTACAATCTCTTGTAAAATTACCAGAGATAATTCGTTCTGCTGCAACTCAAATTAAACCTGAGCTCATCTGTAATTACCTCTTCGAGGTTGCCATTTTATACAATAAATTCTATGATAATCACCGAGTTCTTGATGCATCAACAAAAGAGCTAATTCAAGCACGTTTAGCCTTAACATATGCAACTGGACTTGTGTTATCAAGTGGACTACAAATTCTAGGAATAGATTCACCAAATAGAATGTAATGAAAAACACACAAATTCTACCTTTCTTTGTGTTACCTTGATATGATTGTAGATAACACGTTTATTTTTGAATTAAAAATAAGGAATATTATTTTGAGTGGAAGATTGGTTCGAGGAAATAATCACAATCACATCCACATACAGTCCAAGAAATTGCATTAAGAAATAAAAAAAGTAAATGGTGCTGCTGCTTTGGAAAGATCTGGATATGAGAGACAATATAGCGAAGATCGAGATACATTACGTGACTACGTGAAAGAACAGCATAACAAATCTCTGCCAAAAATGGTGAATAAACCATTAGGTAAAACAAATTGTTATGTTATAGGAGTCGGTGGTGGGGGTAATAATACAATAAACCGACTTATGGCAACAGGAATTAAAAATGCCCTTTGTCTCTGCATTAACACTGATCTTCAACATTTGAATTCTGTAAAATGCGATGCAACCTTGTTAATTGGTAGAAAAACAACTCGTGGATTAGGAAGTGGAGGGAAACCAGAACTAGGCCAAGCAGCAGCCGAGGAATCATATTCTGAGATTCAAAGACAAATCTCAGATTCAGATATCATTTTCTTAACTTGCGGTCTAGGAGGAGGAACTGGAACAGGGGCAATGCCTATAATCGCAGAGATAGCGAAAAATGCTGGAGCAATTGTGATTAGTGTTGTTACAATACCTTTCTCAATTGAGGGTTCAAGAAAAGAACGAGCTTTTGAAGGACTCGATAAACTACAGAAAAATTCAGATACCGTAGTGATAATCGAAAACGATTCATTACTAGAATTAGTACCTGATCTACCAATTGAAGAAGCATTCAGTGTGGCAGATGAAGTATTAGCTAGTTACATTAATTCAATAATTTCAACCGTTTCGCAACCTGGATTAATCAATGTTGATTTTGCTGATTTGAAATCCATCATTAAAAAGGGCGGAGTTACCGTTTGCGGAGTAGGGGAAGCGAAGGGAGAGGACCGAGCACTTGCAGCAGTACAAAAGGCTCTTGAGAATCCTCTTGTGAGTGTTGACTACAGTACCGGAACAGCAGCCTTAATACATGTCACTGGAGGGTCAACCATGTCACTGAAAGAAGCGAGTAGTGTTGTAGAAATAGTAAGAGAGAGCATACAACCAGAAGCAGAAGTGATCTGGGGAACAAAAGTAGACCACGAACTAGGAGATGTATTGAGAATAACCATAGTAATCTCTGGAGTAGAGAGCGATCAGATGATCGGTATGAACAAAAAATCATCTTCACTCAGAGGACCGCCATATGACATTGTAGCGGGGCAAAGCACAATAACAGGGATAAAACCTGTCCGGGAAAAAGAAAATTGGTTAAGAAAAGATAGCAGACCAAGTATGAAAGAATTAAGAAAGAGATTAAAAGAATCCCAAAAAGGAAAAGAAGAAAAGAAACCAGAAACAAAATTAGCAAAAGAGAAAACAGACGAATTTTGGGATGAATTAGGAATAGATAAAGGTCTGTGAAGAAAAACCCCCCAAAATCAACTAAAAGAAAGCTTTTTATAAAAAAGGTTGGAGTTTCATTCTAGCATTAGGTAAAGGCCCGTAGTGTAGCGGCCAATCATCCAAGTCCTTGGAATTTGGGACAGAGGTTCGAATCCTCTCGGGCCTACCATTTAATATTTTTTAGCGATTTATAGTT